>DASYXX010000576.1:0-2031 GCA_035934395.1 Streptosporangiaceae bacterium | reverse complement strand
CGCAGGTGGACAGCACATACCTGATCGGCGGGACCAACTGGGTCGGCCTGTCGGTGCCGCTGCACTGCGCGGCGCTCGGCAAGGTGCTGCTGGCCTACGGGGCGGCGCCACTGCCGCCCGGCCGCCTGGTCCGCCGCACCGGGCGGACGATCACGAGCCGCGACGCGCTCCAGGCGGACCTGGCCGAGGTGCGGCGCCGGGGTTACGCGGTGACGAACGAGGAGCTCGAGCCCGGCCTGGTCGCCGTGGCGGCACCGGTCTACCGGGCCGGGGGCCCTGCGGGGGGTCCCGGGGGGTCGGCCCTCCGTGATGCCACTGTGGTCGCCGCGCTGTCGGTGTCCGGCCCGGCCACCCGGCTGAGCGCCAGGCGCGTACCGGCCATCGCCGCCCAGTGCGTGGCCGAGGCCAACGCCCTGTCCGCCGTGCTCGGATACCAGCAGCAGCGCGCCCGAGGCCAGCGAAAGGAAGGTGCCGCATGACGCGAGACGAGCTTCTGAAGCAGCTCTACGACGACACCCTGGTCGGCAACCGCCCCGCGGTACTCGAACTGACCCGGGCCGGCCTCGACATGGGCCTCGGCCCGGAGACGCTGCTGTACGAGGCGCTCATCCCGTCGCTGGAGGAGGTCGGGGCCCGGTTCGAGCGCGGCGACTTCTTCGTCCCCGAGATGCTGATCGCGGGCAAGGCGATGGCCGGGGCGCTGGAGATCCTCCGGCCGCTGCTGGCCGAGACCGGGGCCCAGACCATCGGGAAGATCGTTATGGGCACGGTCAAGGGCGACGTGCACGACATCGGCAAGAACCTCGTCAACATCATGTTCGAGGGCGCTGGCTTTGAGGTGATCGACCTGGGCGTGCAGGTTTCCCCGGAGAAGTTCGTCGACGCGATCCGGCAGCACCAGCCCGACATCGTCGGCTTCTCCGCGTTCCTGACCACGACCATGCCGATGTTCAAGGCCAACATCAACGCGCTGCAGAAGGCGGGCATGCGCGACCAGGTGATCGTGATGGTCGGCGGCGCGCCGGTGACCCAGGAGTACGCGGACGTGGTGGGGGCCGACGGCTACGCCGCGGACGCGTCCGCGGCCGTGGTCAGGGCCAAGGAGCTGCTCCGGCAGCGCCGGGCGATGGCGCCGGCCTAGCGGGCGGGGAGGTCGGAGTGGAGACCGTCCTGAGATCAGCCAGCCGGGAGCTGAGGATAGGCGCGGAGCAGCCGTTCTGCATCGTGGGCGAGCGGATCAACCCGACCGGGCGCAGGCTGTTCCAGGAGCAGCTGCGGCGCGGTGACCTGTCCCGGATCGAGATCGACGTGGCCGACCAGGTCGCCGGCGGCGCGATGATGCTCGACGTCAACATGGGCGCGCCGCTGGCCGACGAGACCGAGCTGATGGTCACCGCGGTGAAACTGATCCAGGGCCTGTGCGACCTGCCGCTGTGCCTGGATTCCTCGATCGTCGAGGTGCTGGAGGCCGGGCTGGCCGCCTACGAGGGCAAGGCGCTGGTCAACTCCGTGACCGCCGAGGACGAGCGCCTCGACGCGATCCTGCCGCTGGTGCGCAGGCACGGCGCGGCGGTGATCGCGCTGCCGAACGACGAGGACGAGATCCCGGAGGACCCGCGGCGGCGGCTCGAGCTGGTCCGCAAGATCGTGGACGTGGCCACCGGCAAGCACGGGATCCCCATCGAGGACATCGTGATCGACCCGCTGGCCATGCCGGTCGGCGCGGACACCTCGCTGGTGCTGGCGACGCTGGAGACGATCCGCCTGGTGCGCGAGGAGTTCGGGCTGAACATGACGCTCGGCGCCTCGAACGTCTCGTTCGGCATGCCGGACCGCGCCTCGATCGGCGCGGCGTTCCTCCCGATGGCCATCATGAGCGGGCTGACCAGCGCGATCATGGACGCCCGCTCGCCGCAGCTGGTCCGGGCCGTCAAGGCCGCCGACCTGCTCACGAACAAGGACCCCTGGGGCGCCAGCTGGATCGCCGCGCACCGGGCCGCCCAGCAGGCGGAAGCCCAGGCCGCGACATGA
>DASYXX010000550.1:0-4014 GCA_035934395.1 Streptosporangiaceae bacterium | reverse complement strand
AGGTCATCGAAGGCCTGCGGATCGGCCCGCAGACCCGCGCGAGCTACCTCCAGAACTGGCGCAACCACATTGAGCCGTACCCGATCGCGGGCGTGCCCCTGGCCCAGCTCACCGGCACGAAGCTGACCGCGCACTACCGGGCGCTGGAGAAGTCCGGCCGGAAGGATCACCGCGAGGGCGAGGGCCTGTCGGCGCGGACCGTCCGCTACCTGCACACCACGATTCACGGGATCCTCCGCCAGGCCGTGAAGGACGGGCTCCTGCTTCGCAACCCGGCCGACGCGGCGACTCCGCCGACCGCGCGGGAGGCCAGGGCGCCGGAGATGCAGTGCTGGACCGCCGGGCAACTCGCTGCGTTCCTGCGCTGGGCCGAAGGCAAGAGCCAGGGTCACGTCCTCTGGCACGTGCTCGCGCACACGGGCATGCGGCGCGGTGAGGCGCTCGCGCTGCGGTGGCGTGACATCGACCTGGACGCCGGGACGGTCAGCATCCGCCGCTCGGCAGGCATGGTCCGCAACGCCGGCCAGGGCGCCGGGGTCGTTGAGGGTGACACCAAGAGCGGCAAGCCGCGGGTGGTCGACATCGATCCCGCGACGGTGGCACTGCTGCGCGCCTGGCGGAAGGAGCGCGGGTCCACGGCACTGCAGCTGGTGCGCGAGGACGCTCTGGCGTTCGGCGACCTTGAGGGCGGCCACCGCAACCCCGAGCACGTTTCCCGTCAGTTCGTCCGCGACGTCACCCGCTGCCGCCAGGTACTCGGCGACGAGAAGCTGCCGATGATCCGGACCCACGACCTGCGTCATACCCATGCGACGCTCCTGCTCCTGGCCCGGGAGCCAGTGCACGTCGTCAGCCAGCGGCTCGGCCACGCCAGCCCGGTAGTGACGATGACGATCTACGCGCACGTCCTCCCCGGGAACCAGCGCGAGGCCGCGAACACGTTCGCCCGCCTGATCGCGGAGGCCAGAGCATGACAAGTGCCACAGGAGTGCCACGGGTCCGGACCGGAGCGAATTACAACCCGCTGACCTGCATAAAGGCGGTGTCCGAGGGGGGACTTGAACCCCCATGCCCTTTTGGGGCACTAGCACCTCAAGCTAGCGCGTCTGCCTATTCCGCCACCCGGACGAGTGCGTGCCACGGCTGGTGCCGGGCTAGCCGCATCACGATAGCAAATCCGGGCGGTTACGGCGACGCTGCTTGGGCGGTCGGGCCCTGGTGACCACTGACGGGCGAGCGGGCGACCGCCGCGGGCGGCTGTGTGTCCAGAGCGCGACGACCTGGGCTGACCACAGTCACGTCGGGAGAGCGCCGGGCAACTCAGGGTGCGACGATGGCGGCATGACGCAGAACCCAGCCTCCGGCGAGCCGACCGCAGCGCATCCGACGGCACAGGATGAGGTCGCTGCTCTGGCCAGCGAACTGATCAGGATCGACACCACGAACCCGGGGGATCATTCCGGGCCGGGGGAGCGGGCGGCGGCCGAGTATGTCGCCGGGCTCCTCGGCGACGTGGGGCTCGAGCCGACTCTGCTCGAGTCGCATCCCAAGCGCGCCAGCGTGGTGGTCCGCGTGGAGGGGCGGGACCGGAGCAGGCCTGCCCTGCTCATTCACGGCCATCTCGACGTGGTCCCCGCGGATGCGGCCGACTGGCGGGTGCACCCGTTTTCCGGTGAGACGCAGGACGGCTGCATCTGGGGCCGGGGCGCGGTCGACATGAAGGACATGGACGCGATGGTGCTCGCGGTGATCCGGCAGCGGCTGCGGGAGGGGCGCCGGCCGCCGCGGGACGTCGTGCTTGCGTTCGTCGCCGACGAGGAGGCCGGCGGGTCGTGGGGGGCGAGCTGGCTGGTGGACAGCCACCCGGGCCTGTTCGAGGGGGTCACTGAGGCGATCGGTGAGGTCGGCGGGTTCAGCGCCACGATCGGCGGGCGGCGCCTCTACCTGATCCAGGCCGCAGAGAAGGGCATGGCCTGGCTTCGGCTCGTCGCGCGCGGCACCGCCGGGCATGGTTCGATGCTGCAGCCCGACAATGCGGTCACCGAGCTGGCCGCGACCGTGGCCCGGATCGGTCGGCACGAGTGGCCGGTCCGGCTTACCCCGGCGGCGCAGGCGTTCCTGGACGAGGCCGCGGCGGCGCTAGGGATCGACGTCAGCCCGGATTCCTACCGCGACCTCATTGCGAAGATCGGCCCGATCTCCCGCATGGTTGGCGCAACCCTGACCAACACCGCCAATCCGACCATGCTGAGCGCGGGCTACAAGGTCAACGTCGTCCCCCAGGTCGCGGTCGCCCAGGTCGATGGCAGGTTCCTGCCGGGTTACGAGGATGAGTTCTTCGCCGAGCTGGACGGGCTGCTCGGGCCGGAGGTACAGCGCGAGTTCGTGCACCGCGACATCGCGGTGGAGACGACGCTCGACGGCGAGCTGGCCGGGGCGATGACCGCGGCGCTGCTCGACCAGGATCCCGAGGGGCGGGTGGTTCCGTACTGCCTGTCCGGCGGAACCGACGCGAAGTCGTTCAGTCGGCTGGGCATCAGGTGCTTCGGGTTCGCCCCGCTCCGGCTGCCCGCCGACCTCGATTTCGCCGGAATGTTCCACGGGGTGGACGAGCGTGTCCCGGTCGACGCGCTCCGCTTCGGCGTTCGTGTCCTGGATAAGTTTCTCGATCTTTGCTAGCGCTTTGTCCCAGGTCAGACGGGTCTCGGTTGGAGCGGGGTGTCCGGACGCGGGCGTTGTTTCGTCAATTACTGCGCTTGCGCACGTTCAGTAGTGCTATGGTTACGGATCGTGTGAGGTCGGCATCCCCAGGGCGCACCCCTTCCACCTAGCGCCCCGGTCAGCGGCCCCGCACTTCGCCGGTACCGACGAGGAGGGTCGCCTGTGTCGCCGGAACAGGGTCTGCGCCCCGAGCGGCCGGCTGGCGGCTGTGCCCCAACCGGGGGGCATGGCGTTACCGTCGCCGCACGGGCCTGGCACCTGGGTTGTTTGATCCTCGCCGCCGGCCGCGGGCCGTGTCCCGCTCCGGCGGTCACGACCGGTGGCGCCGCCCGCATGGCGGGTGCCCCGGTCGTGGCCGCCCGCTCTCGTTTACCCCGCTGACCGCTCCCGCTGCCTGCTGCGTTGCTCGCAGGCAGCCCTAAAACCCGAGGATGGCCAGTACTTGCTGCCGCGGCGTTAAGTAACTCTGCGTTATAAGATGATCGCATTTAGTAGTAAGGGCTAGGAGCATTGATGAGTACATGGGTCAGCGCAGCTCCAGCGATCGGAACCGGCTCGCTCGACGGGTTCGCCGCCGCCGCCCTGATGTCTGTGGTCTGCGCCATGGCGATCACTGCTCCGCGGCGCGCGCGGCGGCCGTCGGCGGCGCGCGGTGGCGCCAGGGCGGCCGAGCGGAACGGATGGCTGTGCGAGCACGTCATGGCGGCGGAGGCGGTCAGGATTGAGGCCGCGGGGGCCGGAGTGGCGGCGGCTGAGGCGACCGCGCCCGCACTGGTCGCCGAGGCGTCAGGCGGCCGATACGGCAAGGCCGCGGCAGGCCACCGGAGCCGACGGCGGCGCGGCGACCCGAACCCGGGCCGCACGCCCCGTGACGGGGTGTCCCCGGGCATCGTGTTCCCGGATGCCGAGGTCGCCCTGGTCCCGTTCGGGAGCCCGAGGAGGCCGCAGGCCCGGCGCCTCCCGCGACACGCGGCGCCCTCGGTCGGCGTGGGCAGCCGGATAACCGGGCTTGGCAGCCGCATGACCGGGCTCTTCGCTACCCGCGCGCTGGCCAGCGGCGCCCGCGGCTAGGACCTGGGAGAGGCGCGGGGGCGCACCGTCGGCCGCGGCTAGGGTCTGCGGGAGGCGCGGGGGCGCACCGACGGCCGCGGCTAGGGGCCGATCCGCGGCATCGGCGGGAACGGCGCCGGGGTGCGGGCGACGCGGATAATCTGACGTCTCAGGGTGGCCTTCCGGCTGCCATCCGCGTTCAAGCGCAGCCGCGCGAGTTCCCAGTGCCCGTATTCGGCGTGG
>DASYXX010000543.1:0-2900 GCA_035934395.1 Streptosporangiaceae bacterium | reverse complement strand
AGCGGCTGATCGCGGACAACGCGGCGCTGGCCGCCGAGGTGGCCGTGGCCTACACGAGCCGGGCCACCGCCTAGCGGCCTCACCACCTGGCCGCCTCACCGCGCAGCGGCCTCACCGCGCAGCGGCCTCACCGCGCAGCGGCCTCACGCCGAACCGGGTGAAAGTCCCGCCGATCCGCCTCCAGCCGGTAGAACGGGCCATCCATCCGGCTGGACAGGGGAGCGCGGGTGGTCGCAGCGCAGAACGCAAGCGCCTCGTGTGACCAGAGTGTGTTTAGTGCATCACTGCGGGTATTTACCCCCCCGTGTGCCCGCTAGAACGTGGGCCTGGCAGATCGGGGGGACACATGAGCATGTCTCAGGGTGGCGAGTCAGGCCAGCCGTGGGATGCCACGCAGCACATCGGCGATCCCGAGCAGCAGTGGCAGAGCAGCACGCCCAGCCAGGGCGGCGTGCCCGGCCAGGGCGGTGCGCCCGGCCAGGGCGGCGTGCCCGGCCAGGGCGGTGTGCCCGCCCAGGGTGACCTGCCCGCCCGCGGCGGCGTGCCGGCTCAGGCCGGCCGGGAGGAACCGGAGCGATGGGGCGACGCCCGGGGCCAGCCCGCGTACGGCTTCCCGGCGGAGAGCGGGCAGCAGTACGGCTACCCCTCGGAGACCGTGGCCGACCCGCAGGCGACCGGGCCGATGCAGGGGCGGCCGATCTCGCCGGTGAACGAGATCGAGACGCGGGTCACCGGGCGGCGGGTCGTCCAGTACATCATCGACTACGCGATCACCGGCATCCTCGCGGCGTTCATCATGTGGGTGCTCGACCGGGGCAGCGGCGCGGCCAACGCCGGCCTGCTGCTGATCGGCGCCGTGCTGTCGGCGGCCTGGTACTTCTGGTACTGGGTGTACCGGCCGTACCACGCGAACGGCCAGACGTTCGGCATGCGGGCCCTGGGCCTGCGGATCATCAGCAAGAACGGCGGGCGGGCGAGCATGCTGCAGCTGTTCATCCGCGGAGTCCTGCTGATCGTCGACACCCTCGTCTGGGGCCTGGTCGGCCTCATCACCATCCTCTGCTCGCGGTACCGCCAGCGCGTCGGCGACCACGTGGCCAAGACCCTGGTGGTCAGGGCGCGGACGCAGGCCATGCCCGCGCCGCGGGAATACGCGGGCGCCGGGCAGGCCGGCTCCCGGTAGCCGCGCCGCGCCCGCGGGCAGGGCCACCGCAAGGCCCGGGCCCGGACGGCCGTGCGCCGTCCGGGCCGGGTGTGGCCTGACCGCGGACCCGAGTGCCGTCCGGCCCCTGCCGGGGCGGGGGCGTTACGGGAAATTCAGGACGCCAGACCCCGCTCCAGCCACGTTCGCAGCGCGCCGGCCGGCGCGGCCCCGGTCTGCCGCGCGGCCACCGCGCCGTTGCGCAGCAGCAGCAGGGTCGGTATGGCCTGCACGCCGAATCGCTGCTGCAGCTTGGGCGCCTCGTCGACGTTGACCTTGACGAGCTTCAGCTTGCCCGCCATCTCCGTCGCGAGCTGCTCCAGCGCCGGGCTGACCATCCGGCACGGGCCGCACCAGGGAGCCCAGAGGTCGACCAGCGCCGGAACCGACGCCTGCTCGGCGACCTCGGCGAAGTCGTCGTCGCCCGCGTCGACGATCCACGGCAGCGGCTCGTGGCAGTTGCCGCAGCGCGGGGTGCCATTGGCGGCGGCGGGCACCCGGTTCCTGCGCCCGCAGTTCGGGCACTTGATCAGATCAGCTGGCATTCTCGGGGCCCTGCCTTTCTCCCGCCCCCCCGCCCGCGAACGTTACAGAAAGCTCGCCGTCGGCCAGCCCGACGCGGATGACCGCGCCGTCGCGGACGTCGCCGGCCAGCAGCGCGCGCCCGATCCGGGTCTCGACCTCGTGGGCGATGAACCGGCGCAGCGGGCGCGCTCCGTAGACGGGGTCGAAGCCCTGCTGGGCAATGAACGCCCGGGCGTCCTCGCTGACCTCCAGCGTCATCTGGCGCTCGGCCAGCCGGGACCGCAGGTCGCCCGCCATCAGGTCTACGACGGCTTCGATCTCCGGCTGGGTCAGCGGCTTGAACAGCACGATGTCGTCCAGGCGGTTCAGGAACTCGGGCCGGAAGCGGGCCCGCATCGTCGCTATGATCGCCTCGCGCGCGCCCGGCTTGATCTCGCCGCCCGAGGTCACGCCCTCCAGCAGGTACTCCGAGCCGATGTTGGAGGTCATGATGATGACGGTATTACGGAAATCGACCGTGCGCCCCTGGCCGTCCGTGAGCCGCCCGTCGTCGAGCACCTGCAGCAGCGTGTTGAACACGTCCGAGTGCGCCTTCTCGATCTCGTCGAACAGCACCACGGAGTAGGGCTTGCGCCGCACCGCCTCGGTCAGCTGCCCGCCTTCCTCGTAGCCGACGTACCCGGGCGGGGCGCCGACCAGCCGGCTGACCGTGTGCCGCTCCTGGTACTCGCTCATGTCGATGCGGACCAGGTTGTCCTCGGTGTCGAACAGCGCGGCCGCGAGCGACTTGGCCAGCTCCGTCTTGCCGACCCCGGTCGGCCCGAGGAAGATGAACGACCCGATCGGCCGGCGCGGATCTTTGACCCCCGAGCGGGCCCGGATGATGGCGTCGGCGACGAGCTGCACGGCCTCGTCCTGGCCCACCACCCGCTCGTGCAGGATCGCGTCCAGGCGGAGCAGCTTCTCCCGCTCGCCCTCCTGCAGGCGGGTGACCGGGATGCCGGTCCAGCGGGAGACGATCTGGGCGATCTCGTCGTCGGTGACCACCTCGCGCAGCAGCCGCTGCCCGCCCTGCTTGGCGGCCAGCTGATCCTCCTCGGCGTGCAGCTGGCGCTCGAGTTCCGGTATCCGGCCCAGGCGCAGCTCTGCGGCCCGGTTCAGGTCGTAGCTTCGC
>DASYXX010000534.1:0-5931 GCA_035934395.1 Streptosporangiaceae bacterium | reverse complement strand
GGACTGAGGAGCGAGGAACGAGCGACAAGGGAAGGCGCCGCCTAAAAGGCGCCCCGCTCCACAGACAAGCACAGCGTCGCGCGGCGACGCCTGGACTGAGGAGCGAGGACCGAGCGCCAAGGGAAGGCGCCGCCGGATAGGCGCGCCGCCTGAAAGGCGCCCCGCTCCGCAGACAAGCACGGCGAGCCGCGGCCACCCCCGCGCGCGCGGTGGACGAGCACAGGCCTCACCCGTCGTCGAGCAGCCTGTCGTAGCGGTCCTCGGGGAGCCCGAGGTCGTTGCGGATCCGGTAGCGGAGGCTGAGCAGCAGCCGCAGCTCGGCCTCCGCGTCGCCGGCTCCGGCGGCGACAGGCGCCGGGCTATGATCGCCCGGCGCGGCGGCCTCCTCGTCCGGTGGGCCGCCCTGCGGCGGCACTCCGCTACGCAGGCGCTGCAGGCACACCTCGACTCCCGCGGTCGCCCAGTCCAGGGCGCCCTCGAGATCTGAGCGCTCGACGAGCAGCTCGGCGACGAGATCGCAGGTCCGCGGGTCACGCCGACTCTCGGCCTTCAGGTCGTCAAGCAGCGACTGCGCCTCGGCCGACTTGCCCAGCATGAACAGGGCCCGGGCCAGCGGAACCCGGGGATCGGTGAAGACCGGCCCGCCGTCCGCCATCGCGAGCCGGAAGCCGCTGGCGGCAGCGGCCGGGTCGTCGGCGAGCAGCCACTGCTCCCCCGCCCGCAGGAACGCCTCCGAGCGCGGCATGGAGTCGGTCTGGGTACCGGTGACGGCGAGCTTGCTCATCCGCCTCGCCGCGGCCTGATGATCTCCGCTCGCGGCGGCGTCGAACTCGATCGCGTCGAATTCCTCCCGGCTCAGCACGGCCACGTTACGTAACGTACCCAGCGGAGGCAGGCCTGCAACGCGGCGCTTTCAGCTTGCACTGTGCCATTGGCTCACTCGGGCGGCTACCTGCGGGAGCGCTCGAGCGCGTCCCAGAAGCCGCGCCGCAGCGAATGCCTCACCTCGTCGTGCAGCAGCGAGTCGATCGGCAGCGCGGACCCCTGCAGCAGCCGGGCCTCGAGGTCGGAAGGCATCCTGGGCTTGCGGGCCAGGACCGCCTCCAGCCACAGGGCTGGAGCGTCCCTCGCCACCGCGTCCCCGAACCCGAACCCCTCGGCGTGCGCGGCCTGGACGGCATCGGTCAGGGACAGGGTCATGGGCTGGGGCACCGGCTGCGACACCTGCGAGTGAGGTGACGACTGCGGTCCGCCGTACAGCCCCTGGTCGGGCTGCGGCGACGAGTACGCGGACCCCATAACGGACGCCGGCTGGCCGGAATCGGAGCCCGGGAACTGCTGGTGCTGGGGCATCGGCCCGGGACCGCCGAAGTGTCCTGGCGGGGTCGATGGGTACTGGTGGCCCGGCATCGGCTGGCCCGGCATCGGCTGAGCGGACATCGGCGATGGCGTCACGGAATGGGGAGCCGTCGGCGGCGCGGGCACGGCATGCGGGGACGTCGGCGGGGCGGGGACCGAGACGTCGGCAAACCGGGACGCGGCGAGGCCGGGTGGCCGCCTGGCCTCTGCCCCCGGCGCTGCCATCCCCTCGCGGCTCAGTCCCTCGCGCGAGCCTGCTCCCTCTCGGGCGGGCAGTTCCCGGACCGGCAGGCCCGAGCGCGGCCCGAGCTGATCGGGCGAGGGCGGACGGTACTCCGGCTGGCTGGGCCGCAGCGGCGCGTCAGCCGCACCGGGCGACTGCGGCGCGGGTGACGGAAGAGGAGCCTGAGGCACAGGCGCCTGGGCCATGGGGGACGCGTGAGAGCCCGGCCGGCCCGGGCCGACGCCTTCTTGTGGCCGCAGCGCGTTCCGCGCGACATCGGGCACCTGCCGCTCGCCGGACAGGCCAGCGGCGAGCGCGTGACTGCCACGCGGTGCGGCCGGCTCACCGGCCAGGACGCCGTGGTCAGCCTGATGCGGGGGGACCGCCTGAACGGAGGGGCTGACCTGAGCTGAAGGCCCGACTTGAGGCTGAAGGCCACCCTGATGCCCTGGGTCGACCTGACCTGAGTCCGAGGGACGCGAGCCCGGCTGAGCCGGGCTGAACTGAGCCGGGCCGAACTGAGCCGGGCCGAACTGACCAGGGCCGAACTGACCCGGGCCGAACTGACCCGGGCCGAACTGAGCGGAGTTCGCCGACGGGTCAGCCTGCTGTGCGGGGCCGCCATGGTGCGGCGGGGCCGGCTGAGGCGACGAGTCGGCCGCGGACGACGGGCCGGCCGGGGGCGGGGGCACGGCCGGAGCTATGGGGGCCGGAAGGGCGGCGGCAGGGACCGCGGGCGGGGGAGGCGCAGCGGGCGAGGAAGGAACAGCGGGCGGGGGAGGCGCAGCGGGCGAGGAAAAGACAGCAGGCGGCGGCGAGGCGTGCGAGCCCGCGCCGACGGGGCCGGTGCTCATGGGACCCGGGCCCATCGCACCGAAGCCCGACGGGCCAGGGCCGGACGGCTGCGCCGCAGCCTGATACTCCTCGACCATCGGCGCCGCGTAGATCGTCGGCGGGGCGGGAAGCGCGGCGGCAGGCAGACCCTGGTGGGTCACCGCGCCGATGGTGGCTCCGTTGCCGTTGTGGAGGCCCTGCCGCGGATAGGCCCGCGTGTCGAAGCCTCGTGTCGGGTAGCTGCCGTTCGAGTACTGCTCATCGCGCTCGGCGGGCTCGGCCCCGGCAATGAGATCCACGAATGGCCGCAGGTGAGCCCCGGAGACCTCGACGATGTCGTCGCACTCCTCGCGGAGCGGCCCGGAGATCGTCCAGTTCCCGTCCACCGGGATGTGCACGATGGCGACTCGGATCCCGAGGTCCTGCACCTCGGTGATGATCTCGGCCAGGTCCTCCGCGGCGCTGACGATGACGGCGTCGCTGATCGCGCGGTTCCTGGCCAGCGTGGCCAGATCCCGGTGCATCTCGGTCTCCACGCCCTCGCGCCTGCCCGGCCGTATCCGGCCGAGCCGGAGCTTGAGCCCGGGAAGGTTGGTCAGCGCCTCGTGCTCGGCGTTGCGCCGCCCCTCGACGGTCTCGTACCAGTAACATCTCAGCACCGGGAGCCCGGTCCGGTCTCGCGAGAGGCCGGTGAGCAGCCTGACAAGGCCCGGGTAGTCCCAGGAGACCGAGTCCCGCTGCCGGGTTCCGTGGACGGCCATGGCGCCATCCGCGAGCACGTAGCCCGCGTCGACGAACAGCGCGCAGCGATCCACCCGATACCGTCCTTCCCCTCGACGCGAGACGTTACCAGCGCGTGGCCATCGTCGTGACATAACGCGCAGATCACGACGGGATCGCCCGCTCGCCTCGGGAACCGCGTTTCGCCGATAGGCTCGGCCGCATGAGCGACCGGGCGGAGCTGCTCGACGTGATCAAGGCGAGGGCGGTGATCCACGGCGATGTAGTCCTGTCATCGGGGCAGCGGGCGACGTGGTATATCGACCTGCGCCGGGTCCTCCTGGACGGCAGCGCGGCCCCGCTGGCCGGCCGGGTGATGCTCGAGGCGACCGCCGATCTGGCCTACGACGCCGTCGGGGGCCTGACGCTCGGCGCCGACCCCGTCGCGACCGCGATGATGCACGCCGCCGCCGCTAAGGGCAGGCACCTGGACGCCTTCGTTGTGCGCAAGGCCGAGAAGGCCCACGGCCTGCAGCGGAGGATCGAGGGACCGGACGTGACCGGCCGCCGCGTCCTGGCCGTGGAGGACACCTCCACCACCGGGAACTCGGTCCTGACGGCCGTGGACGCCCTGCTCGACGCCGGCGCCGACGTGGTGGGCGTCGCTGTCGTCGTGGAGCGCGGAGCAAGACAGCGGGTCACCCGGCGCGGCCTGCCGTACCGCGCGGCGTTCGAGCTGGCCGACCTGGGACTGGGCTGAGCACGGCCCGTTTACCCGCGCACAGCCTGGGCAACCCCCGGGGGAGACGCGGCGAGAGACCCCGGTCGGCCGAAGGCCGTGCCGGTCGCGAGGGTCGGCCTTGGCCGGCCCGAGCGCACGGCAGCGGGGGTCCGGGGGTCGTTCCCGGGTTATCACAGCCGACCGCGATACTGAAGGCAGTATCGATCGCAGGGATGAGAGGAAGCGGCCGCCATGCCCATTGCAACTCCAGAGGTCTACGCGCAGATGCTCGACCGCGCGAAGGAGCACGGCTTCGCCTTTCCGGCTATCAACGTGACATCCAGCCAGACGCTGAACGCCGCCCTCCGCGGGTTCGCCGAGGCCGGCAGCGACGGGATCATCCAGGTTTCCACCGGTGGCGCCGAGTACCTGTCGGGCCAGGGAGTGAGGGACATGGTCACCGGGGCGGTCGCGCTGGCCCAATTCGCCCGGACCGTGGCCGCCAGCTACCCGGTCCACGTCGCGCTGCACACCGACCACTGCCCCCCGGACAAGCTGGACGGGTACATGCGCCCGCTGGTCCAGATCTCCGCCGAGCGGGTGGCGCGCGGCGAGGAGCCGCTGTTCCAGTCGCACATGTGGGATGGCTCGGCCGTGCCGCTCGCCGAGAACCTGCAGATCGCGACCGAGCTGCTGAAGCAGTGCGCCAGCGCGCACGTGGTGATGGAGATGGAGATCGGGGTCGTCGGCGGTGAGGAGGACGGGATCGTCGGCGAGATCAACGAGAAGCTCTACAGCACGCCCGAGGACGCCCTGGCCACCGCCGAGGCACTGGGGCTCGGCGAGAACGGCCGGTACATCCTCGCGGCGACGTTCGGCAACGTGCACGGCGTCTACAAGCCGGGTCACGTGAAGCTACGTCCCTCGATACTGAAGGACATCCAGGACGCGGTCGGGGCCAAGTACGGCAAGGACAAGCCGTTCGACCTCGTGTTCCACGGCGGGTCGGGCTCCGCGCTCGAGGACATCCGCGAGGCGATCTCCTACGGCGTGGTCAAGATGAACGTCGACACCGACACCCAGTACGCGTTCACCCGGCCGGTGGCCGACCACATGTTCAAGAACTACGACGGCGTGCTCAAGGTCGACGGCGAGGTCGGCAGCAAGAAGGCCTACGACCCGCGGACCTGGGGCAAGGCCGCTGAGCAGTCGATGACCGCCCGCGTCGTCCAGGCCTGCCAGGACCTGATGTCAGCGGGCAAGAAACTCGGCTGACGCCGCCGGCCGCGTTCCCGTGAACTCCATGACAGATCGCCCGTTCCGGATCGTCTGCGAGATCGAGCCGCCGACTCGCCCGGAGCTGAAGCACGTCCGCCACCAGATCGGCACCCTGAGCAAGGTCGCCGATGCGTTCCTCGTCCCCGACAACCACATCGGTCGCGCCACAGTGTCCAGCATCGCGGTCGCGCACGAGGTCGAGGCCATGGGCGGGCGCTGCATCGCGTGCCTGAACTCGCGTGACCGCAACCTGCTCGGGTTCCGCCGGGACCTGCTCACCGCGGCGGCCTACGGCGTCGACCAGTTCCTGTTCGTGTACGGGGACAAGCCGAGCTCGGGCGGCCGGACCGGAGAGCTGACCGTCCGGGCCATGATCGAGGAGGTCCGCGCCCTGCCGGGTGACGCTGCGTTCGCGGGCGTGCCGCCGTTCCAGGTCGGCGCGGCGGCTGCGCTGCGGCCGCTGCCGTCCTGGAAGCGGGCCGCTGACTTCCTGTTCGTTCAGGTCAGCTTCTCGCTGGAGGACCTGCTGCGGTGGCGGGACGCCAACCCCGTCGACGTTCCGGTCTTCGCGGGAGTGATGGTTCTGGCGAGCGAGGGACACGCCCGGCGGCTGGCGGCCACGATCCCCGACATCGACATCCCAGGCCCGCTGATCCGCCAGATCGCCTCCGACCGCCGGGCCGGGGTGGAGGTCACCTGTGAGCAGGTGCTCCGGATCCGCGAGTCCGGGGCGTTCGACGGCGTCCACCTGATCCCCGTCACCCGCTATCGCGAGGTGGCCGCCGAGCTCGAGCAC
>DASYXX010000530.1:0-9593 GCA_035934395.1 Streptosporangiaceae bacterium | reverse complement strand
CTGTAGCGGCCGACTCCCCGGGCTCCCGGATGCCTCTGGGCCAAGGTCCGGCAGGCGTGGCGTTGCCCACGCCGGGCGGCCCGAGCAGGAGCAGGTGGTGGCCGCCTGCCGCGCAGATCTCGGCGGCCCGCCGGGCCGTCGGCTGCCCCACCACGTCGGCCAGGTCGCGACCGCTGCCCGGTTCCGGCGCGGCACCATCCGGCGGGCATAACGGAGGCAGGCTCCCGCCCTCGAGTACCTGCACCCCGGCCGTGCCGGCGGTCCCGGCGGGGCCGGTCATGCCGTCCGTTCGAGTCGTTGTCCGCGGCCCGGCCTGGCCGCGCAGCCACGCGAGCAGCGATCCCAGGCTGGAGGCCGCCACCACACGCATCCCCGGCACCAGGGACGCCTCGGCTGCGTTCTCCGCGGCCACGACGACGGACTGGAAACCGGCGGCCACGGCGGCGGCCACCGCGGGCAGCACGCCGCGGACCGGGCGCAGCCTTCCATCGAGTCCCAGCTCGCCGAGGAACATCAGATCGCCGATGCCGGCCGGGGGGATGACGCCATCCGCGCTGAGGATCGCGACCGCGATGCCGACATCGAAGCTGCTGCCGCGCTTGGGCAGGCTGGCGGGCGACAGGCCCACGGTGATCCTGCGCTTCGGCCACTCCTCTTTGCTGTTGACGATGGCCGCCCGGATCCGGTCCCGCGCCTCGCGCAGCGCCGTGTCGGGCAGTCCCACCAGCAGCAGCCCGGGCAGCCCGTTCTCGATGTCCGCCTCGATCTCGACCGGATGGCCTTCGACGCCGACCAGCGCGATCGAGTGCGTGCGCGCCAGCGACATCTAGCCCACCCCGCGAACGTGCTCGATCGTGAAGCCGCCCCGGCCGTCCTTAAGGACCTCGACCGCGTCGACGCGCACCTCGTCGAACAGAACTCCGTTCGCCTGCACCCAGCGGATCGCCAAATGGCGCAGCCTTCTTACCTTCTGCCTGGTGATCGCCTCGAGAGGCGTGCCGTAGCCGGTGCCGGAGCGGGTCTTCACCTCGCACGCCACCAGGACGCGGCGGTCCACCATGACGATGTCGATCTCTCCCTCGGCACATCGCCAGTTGCGGTCGAGGATCCGGAATCCGGCCTGCTGCAGGTATTCCGCGGCCAGCTGCTCTCCGTGCCGGCCGAGGGCATCCTTGGCGCTCAATCTCACCACCTCCGGTTCCGACGTTCGCGGAACCGGGCCCCCGCCCGATGGCTGCTCCTGACCGCTGTGAATAGCGACGCGCGCTTAGGTGAGCTAGTGGATAAGTCCTCAGGAATGTCAGAGCGGCGTGCTTGGATGCCCTGCCGCCCAGGGCACACACCGAGCTACAGCGAGCACCGATGCGGCCCCAAAGGCCGCTTCACCAGCCAAGAGCAGCGGACACCACGCCCGCATGGACCGGTTCGCCACTGGCGGGGCTGGCGATCGTAGTCTGATGCGCCACCGACGAGCACCGGCGGGCGTCGTTCAGGCGGCGGGCGTCGCTCAGGCGGCGGGCGTCGCTCAGGCGGCGGGCGCGTTCAGGAGAGGCCCTGCTGCTTGTCGCCGGGGTCCGGGAGCTGCAGGTCGCTCTTGGCGAGTTCCTCGATGTTGACGTCCTTGAAGGTGACTACCCGGACGTTCTTCACAAACCGCGCGGGGCGGTACATATCCCACACCCAGGCGTCCTGCATGGTGACCTCGAAGAACACCTCGCCGTTCTCGGAGGTGTGCACGTTGAGCTCGACCTGGTTGGTGAGGTAGAACCGGCGCTCGGTCTCGACCACGTGGCTGAACAGCCCGACGACGTCGCGGTACTCGCGGTAGAGCTGCAGCTCCATCTCCGTCTCGTACTTCTCGAGATCCTCCGCGCTCATTACTTCCCTCCGTTCTGACCGCATGCGTCTTCCCCGGCGGCAGTTCGCAGCCAGCCGCGCCCGGGGCACTGCGGTCGCCGGCGCCCAACGGGCGACGACGGTCCCAGCCCATGCCCCGAAGGCACAGTCCGGACGAGGTCAACCATAGGACAATTCTGCCTCGTCACCGGCCAGCTCCGGAGCCACCTCACCGGCCAGCTCCTCTGCCCCGCCCTGCGCCAGCTGGAAACCCCCGTCACCGGCCAACTGCGATTCGGCGAGCGCGGGGAGGCCCGCCCGCGCGCGGACGACGCCGATCACGTTGGCGAAGGACATCCGGTGCTCGGGGCATGGCCCGTGGTCGGCGAGCGCGCGCATGTGGCTGGGCGTGGAATATCCCTTATGGCGGGAGAAGCCGTACTCTGGGTAGTCCTTATGCAGGCCCCTCATGATCTGGTCCCTGGTCACCTTGGCCACGATCGACGCCGCGGCCACGCAGGCCGCGACCTCGTCGCCCTTCCACATGGCCAGCGCGGGAACGGCGAGGCCGCGGACCGGGAACCCGTCCGTCAGCACGTAGCCGGGCCTGCAGGCCAGCCCGGCCAGCGCGCGCCGCATGCCGGTCACGTTGCACACGTGGAGCCCGAGCCGGTCGATGTCGCCGGGCGGGATCACCACGACGTGCCAGGCCAGGGCCGACGAGATCACCTGCTCGTAGGCGGCCTCCCGGGCGCTGACGGTGAGCGCCTTGGAGTCGGCCAGCCCGGTCAGGGCGTGCCTGCGGCGCGGGTTGAGCGTGACCGCGGCGACCACGAGCGGTCCGGCGCAGGCCCCGCGGCCGGCCTCGTCGATCCCTGCGACCGGCTCGAGCCCGGCGCGGGCCAGGACCCGCTCGTATCCGCTGAGCCCGACGTCGCGCCGTGGCGTGTAGCCGGGAAGCCGGTCGATGGTGCTCTCCGCCGTCCTCCGGGGCGCCTTTGACGCGCGTCTCGGCTCGCTCGCTGTGCCTCCCGCTCGCCTCCGGGGCCCCGCTCGCCGACGGGACCCCGCTCGCCTCCCCATTCCCCCTTCACTGGCCTTGCGGCTGGTTGCCGACCCTGGCATGGCGTCACCGGCGCCGCAGGCGGCGGCGCAGCCGCCGCTGCAGCAAGGTCAGCGGGACGGCGATGATGAAGCCGGCTCCCAGTGGCAGGAACGGCGCGGCTGCAGCGCCCAGGGCGGCCGCCTTGCCCCCGTCGACGCCCGGCTGGGCGAACGTGCCGGGGATCGACAGGATCCGCCACCGGCTGGGCGGCCAGACGGTCATGAAGGCCCGGCCGATGACCATGCTCTCCGGGATCGTGCCGCCGCCGGGATCCACGGTATGGCCCCGGGAGTCGTACGAGACGGAGCGGTGGTCGCCCATAACCCACAGCCGGCCGCGTGGCACCGTGATGCTGAACTGGCTGGTGGACGGGGCGTTGCCGGGGTAGAGGTAGGACTGCTCGCTCAGCGGGACCCCGTTGACGGTTACGTCGCCGCCGGCGGTGCAGCAGGCCACACGGTCGCCGGGGACGCCGATCACGCGTTTGATGTAGTCCTGCTGGCCGGGGGCGGTGCCGAACAGCCCGAGAATCGAGTGGTAGAGCGGGACCAGGGTGACCTCGTACAGCCGGACCAGGGGATCGGAGCTGGGGTGGCCCGGGGGCGGGGGCGGGTCCCAGGATCCCACTCCGTTGAACACCACGATGTCGCCGGGCTCGACGGGGCGGAAGTGGTAGACGAGCTTGTTGACGAGCACCTTGTCGCCGATGTCAAGCGTGTTCTCCATGGAGGAGGACGGTATGTAGAACGCCTGGACCACGAACGACTTGATCAGCAGGGCGATGACGAGCGCGATCACGAACAGCACGGGCAGCTCGCGCCAGAACGCGCGGTTCCGGCGCGCCCTGCGCAGCGCGGCGCGCCCGGTCCGCGGCGGGTCGGCTGTCTTGTCGGGGGCCGCTACGCCTGCCATGGGCGAGCCACGCAGCCCCGCGCTGGTTTGGGTGTCCCCGTCATCGTTCACCCTCGGGTGCGAGCCTATCCCCGCAGGCTGCCGTCCCGTGCTGTCCCGGGGCGACGATCCGCCGGAACTGCCCCGCTTAGGACGCCTGCGCCGGCCGTGTGACGGGGCGAACCATGCGGCGGGCGTGACGGGGCCGGCCGAGCGGGGCATTCGGTGTCGCGGCGCCCGCGCGTCCCCGGCCGGATTTTCTCCGGCGGCCGCAGCGATCGGCTCGCCTAACGTGCTGCCGGCTCGCGGCGTTCCTTAATCCTGGCGGCCTTGCCGCGCAGCGAGCGCAGGTAGTAGAGCTTGGCCCGCCGGACCCGGCCCCGCGTTACGACCTCGATCTTGTCGATGGAGGGGCTGTGCACAGGGAACGTCCGCTCCACGCCGACGCCGTAACTGATCTTGCGGACGGTGAAGGTCTCGCGGGCTCCGCCGCCCTGGCGGCGCAGGACCACGCCCTGGAAGACCTGGATCCTCGACCTGCTGCCTTCTTTGACCCGGACGTGCACCTTCAGCGTGTCGCCCGGCCGGAACGCGGGGATGTCGGATCGGATCTGTGCCTGCTCCAGCTCGGCAATCGCGGTGTGCATCGCTGCATTTCCTTGTGGTCATCACGCGCACGCCTGCGAACGCGCTGAATCGGTCTCTTGGGGGCCTTGGCGGTGGCGCCAGGGCGCGCCCCTGGCGAGCTACGTGACGGGGCGACGGCTTTCAGTGTGCCATATCTTGGCCACTGAGTGGAAAGCCGGCGTCCGAGAGCGCCTGCTGATCACGCGCATCGAGCGCGTCCGGCGTGTCGGGCCGGGACGCCAGTCTGGCCAGGAGGTCCGGGCGGTTCGCCGCAGTCCGACGCAGCGCGGCATCGCGGCGCCACCGGGCGATGGCCGCATGATCGCCGGACAGCAGGACCGCCGGGACTTCCTGCCCGCGCCAGACCCGGGGCCTGGTGTACGCGGGGCCCTCGACGAGCCCGGCCATGGGCCCGGCACCGGCTCCGAACGAGTCGTCCGCCGCCGAGTCGGCGTTGCCGATCACGCCGGGAAGCAGCCGGCAGACCGCCTCGATCATCACCAGCACGGCCGGCTCTCCCCCGGCGAGCACGTAGTCCCCGATCGTCACCTCATCGACCGGCATCCGGGTACGCGCCTCCGCCGCCACGCGCGCGTCGATTCCCTCGTACCGGCCGCAGCCGAAGACGAGATGGCCCTCCCGCGCGTACTGCGCCGCCGTTTCCTGGGTGAACGGAACCCCCGCCGGGCTGGGCAGCACCAGGCGGGCCGTCTGGCCGGGCGGGACCAGGGCGTCCAGGGCTTCGCCCCACGGCCCGGGCCGCATCACCATGCCGGGGCCGCCGCCGAACGGGGCGTCGTCCACGGAGTGATGCGCGTCATGCGTCCAGGCCCGCAGATCGTGCACGCCGAACCGGATGTCGCCGCGCTCGGCGGCCTTGCCGATCAGCGAGACCCCCAGGGGGCCGAAATACTCGGGGAAGATGGTGATGATGTCGATCCGCAACTCGGTGTCCCGCCTAGCCTGACGCGCCCAGCTCCAGCAGGCCGGGCGGCGGGTCGATGACCAGTCGCCCGGCCGCGACGTCGACCTCCGGCACGATGGCGCCCACGAACGGCACCAGTACCTCGCCCTGCTCCCCGGCGGCCCCGTCTTCCGGCGGCCGGATCACCAGCAGGTCCTGACCCTGGTGCAGGACGTCGGTCACGACGCCGACCGGTTTCCCCGCGCGGGTAAGAACGTCGAGCCCGATCAGCTGGTAATCGTGAAACTCCTCCGGGTCCGCCGCCGGGCCCACCGCGGACGAGTCGATGTGGAGGAGCGTCCCGCGCAGGTCCTCGGCCTGATCCCGGTCCGCGTATCCGGCGAACGTGACCAGCAGCCGCCCCGAGTGCCACCGGGACGCCGAGACGGTCAGCGGGCCCCGCGCGGCGGGTTCCGTGACCAGGATGGAGCCCGCCGCGAACCTGAGGTCGGGGTCGTCGGTGTGCACCTGCACGGTCACCTCTCCGCGGATCCCGTGCGGCCGTCCCACCCGGCCGACGACCAGCTGCATGCGCGCCTAGCGAATCTCGTCGGCGTCCAGGAGGTCGACCCTGACGTACGTGTTGCCGGCCAGCGAGCCGATCACGGTCCGCAGCGCCCGGGCGGTACGTCCGCCGCGGCCGATGACCTTGCCCAGGTCCTCTGGGTGGACGCGGACCTCGAGCACCCGGCCCCTCCGCAGCCCGCGGCTGTCCACGCGGACGTCGTCGGGGAATTCCACGATGCCTCGGACCAGGTGCTCAAGGGCGTCTTCGAGCACGTCAGTCTCCGCTCGCCGACTCCGGGCCGGCGGTCTCGGCCGCGGGCGGGGCTTCGGCCGGCGCGTCGACAGCTTCGGCCGGCGCGTCGACAGCTTCGGCCGCCTTGGCGGCGCCCTTCGCCGTGCCGCCCCTGGCCCCGCCGGCCTTGGCGTCACCGGCCTTGGCTCCGCCGGCTCTGGCTCCGCCGGCCTTGGCGTCGCCGGCCTTCGCTCCGCCGCCCTTGGCATCGCCGCCCTTGGCACCGCCGCCCTTGGCACCGCCGGCCTTGGCGTCGTCGGCGCTCGCCTTGGCCTCCTCACCGCCCTCGCCCGCCTTCGCCCTGGCTGGCTTGTCGGTCTTGCCAGCCGCGGCGGAAGCCCTGCCGCCCCTCGCGGACGACTCGGTGTCACGGCCCGCGCCGGACCTGGACTTGGCCTTCGGGGCGGCGGCGCCGTCCCCCAGGGTCTCCTTGACCGCGGCGGCGAAGATCTCCTTCCTGTCCTCCTTGGGGGCCGCCGTCTTCAGCGTCCCCTCGGTACCGGGCAGGCCCTTGAACTTCTGCCAGTCGCCGGTGACTTCGAAGAGCTTCCTGACCGGGTCGGTGGGCTGCGCCCCGACGGACAGCCAGTGCTGCACACGGTCCGAGTCGACCTCGATGAGCGACGGCTCGGCCTTCGGGTGGTACTTGCCGATCTCCTCGATCGCCCGCCCGTCTCGCTTGGTGCGTGCGTCGGCGACGACGATCCTGTAATACGGCGCGCGGATCTTGCCCAGGCGCTTCAGTTTGATCTTTACAGCCACGGGTGTGGTTTTCTCCCAGCAGATTCGTCGGCGGGCGGCGGCCGCACCGGGTGGGGACCGGCGGCGCTGCCCCATGGCGCAGCTCAGCGGGTGAGAGAGGGCCCCGCGAAGCTGCTAGCGATCACATTCTGCCAGATGCCGCGAGCACAAGCGTCATCATGGGTGCGTGCACGCTGCCTGGCTGGCGTAGATCCTGTCTTTCTAACGCCCGCGGCGGCACGTGGTACTGTCCTTGTCCCGTAACGGCCGCGGCGAGCGGTTACCGTCCCTTCTTGCCGGTCCGGCCCCGGCGACCCGGCACGGGGCCGCGCAGCCCGGGAGGCAGGTTCGGCTGCGGGGTGCCGAATCCCGGCCGGCCCGGCAGCCGGAACGCCCCGTCGGCGCCGCCGAGACCGTCGGGCAGCCCTGCGGGAAGCCCGCCCAGAAGCCCCTGGCCGGCGTCGGCCGGAAGCCCGGCCGGGCCGCCCGGCTCCACCCGGCGATCGCTGGCCGCGGCGCGATTGCCCGCAGCCGCCCGGTTCGCGGGGCTGCCGCCCGGGCGGCCCTTGGGCTTCTTCTTCGCCTTGCGGGCCGTCTTCTGCGCGCGCCGCATGCCCGGCAGGGCCATGCCGCCCATCATCTGCTTCATCATCTTCTGGCCCTCGAAGAACCGCGTGATGAGGGAGCTGACCTCGCTGACCGTCACACCCGAACCGGCCGCGATCCGCGCCCGGCGGGAGCCGTTAATAATCTTCGGGTTGAGTCGTTCGTCGCGGGTCATCGAGTTCACGATCGCCGCGGCCCGGTCGAGGTCCTTGTCGCTGATCTGGCTGAGCATCTCGCGGTTCTGCGCGGCGCCGGGCAGCATGCCGAGCAGGTTCCCGATCGGCCCGAGCTTGCGCACCATGGCCAGCTGCTCGACGAAGTCCTCGAGCGTGAAGCCCTCGCCCGAGGCCAGCTTGTCGGCCATCGCGGCCGCCTGGTCCTGGTCGAACGTGCGCTCGGCCTGCTCGATCAGGGTCAGGATGTCGCCGAGGTCGAGGATCCGCGAGGCCATCCGGTCCGGGTGGAAGAGATCGAAGTCCTCGAGCTTTTCCCCGGACGAGGCGAACATCACCGGCCTGCCGGTGACCTGGGCGATCGACAGCGCCGCGCCGCCCCGGGCGTCGCCGTCGAGCTTGGTCAGGACGACCCCGTCGTAGCCGACCCCGTCGAGGAACGCCTGGGCGGTCGTCACCGCGTCCTGACCGATCATCGCGTCGACCACGAACAGGATCTCGTCCGGGTCGGTGGCGTCCCTGATCGCGGCCGCCTGCCGCATCATCTCCTCGTCGATGCCCAGCCGGCCCGCGGTGTCGATGATGACGATGTTGTGCAGCCGGCGGCGGGCCTCGTCGAGCGAGGCGCGGGCGACGTCGACCGGGTCGCCGACCCCGTTGCCGGGTGACGGCGCGAAGACCGGCACGCCCGCCTGCTCGCCGAGCACCTGGAGCTGCTGGACCGCGTTGGGCCGCTGCAGGTCGGCGGCGACCAGCAGCGGGGTGTTCCCCTGCCCGCGCAGCCACAGGGCCAGCTTCGCCGCGAGCGTCGTCTTGCCGGAGCCCTGGAGGCCCGCCAGCATGATCACCGTCGGCGGCACCTTGGCGAAGCGCAGCCGCCGGGCCTCGCCGCCCAGGATCTCGATGAGCTCCTCGTTGACGATCTTGATGACCTGCTGGGCGGGATTCAGCGCCTCGGAGACCTCGGCGCCGGACGCCCGCTCCTTGACCTGCGCGATGAACTGCCGCACCACGGGCAGCGCGACGTCGGCCTCGAGCAGCGCGATCCTGATCTCGCGCGTGGTGGCGTCGATGTCCGCCGGCGAAAGCCGTCCCTGCCCGCGCAGCGAGGAGAAAATCTGGGTCAGTCGATCGGAAAGTGTCTCGAACACGTCTGGCTGCCGTCCTCGCGCATGCCCTGATCTGGTGCGCGCCCGGACGCGCGCACCCCGTCGCGGGCCGTGTCCGGCCCGGCCTCCAGGCTATCCGGTCGGCGCGGGCGGCTGCGGATAGTGCGGCAGGCGGGGCAGCTCGGCGATGACCTCGGCAAGCCAGGTCTTCTCGGCTCGCTGCCATTCCTCGACGTTGCGGAGCAGGGCGTCGAGGTAAGCGTGCAGGTGCTTGCGATACACGTTGCTGAACGTGCGCAGGTACGCCAGCTCGGCCTCGACCTCCCGGCGGTCGGCGCTCGCCTGGGTCGCCGGGGCGGCGAGCGCGGCCTCGGCCGCGCGGCTGGCCTCGCCGTGCGCCTCCTCCAGCATCAGCTCGGCGTGCGACTTGGCCTCGGCCAGGATCTCGTCGCGGCGCCGCCTGGCGTCCTGGGCCAGCTGCCTGCTGTACTCCTGGGCGTCGGCCACGTAACGATCGGCGGTCTGCCGCGCGTTGGACAGGATGCGCACCGCCTGGACGTGCGCATCGTCCGGGCGGTACCCGGAGCCGGACTCGTCGCCAGACAGGCCGAGCACCCGGCGCCTCAGCCGCTGCACCTCCTCGGTCAGCGAGGTCCTCTCGTTGAACAGCCGCACCAGTTCCCTCTCGACCTGGCCGCAGAACGCCCGCACGTGCTCTTCGTCCAGCCCGCGCCGGCCAAGG
>DASYXX010000518.1:0-2056 GCA_035934395.1 Streptosporangiaceae bacterium | reverse complement strand
TGAGGTAGAGGCCGCAGGCGGTGTCGAGGGCTTGCTGGCAGGTGCCGATAGGCAGGCCGGTGGGGAAGACCGATTCGTCGTAGTCGTCGTGGCTGGCGCGGTAGATCGCGAACTGCCAGTGGTGGGCGGAGCCGACGTAGCGCAGCCGGCATAGCTTGAGCGTGGTGGCGTCGTCCAGGGCCGCGTCGATGTAGCTGAAGGTTCCGCGGTGGCGGATCTGGAGGCTGGTGATCTGGGGCCAGCGTTCGCGGGCCCGGGCGTTCAGGCGCTGTTCCAGGGACGTCTTGGTCGAGTCGGGGTAGCTGGCCACGACGACCATCCTCCCCGATGAGCGTGGGAATCTCGATCATGGTGCTGTCACCTGGCGGGCGGCACGAAGATCAGATGCTTATGAGGAGCCCGTACCAGATTGTGCTCTCCGATGACGAGCAGGCCGTGTTAACGGCTCGTGCCCGGTCGGTGCGCGGGGCCTGGCGCGACCGGCTGCGGGCGCGGATCGTGCTGGCCGCGGCCGCCGGCATGACCAACGTGGCGATCGCCGCGCACGAGGGTGTGCACGTGGACACGGTCCGCAAGTGGCGGCGCCGGTTCACGGCAGGCCGGCTGGCGGGACTGAAGGATGCCCCGCGCAGCGGGCGCCCGAGCGTGTTCACCGCCGCCGACCGGGCCGAGGCCGTGGCGCTGGCGTGCGCGCTGCCCGCCGAGACCGGGGTGCCGCTGTCACGGTGGAGCTGCCCGGACCTGGCCCGCGAGCTGGCCGCCCGCTGCCAGGTCGCGGCCTCGGCGTCCACGATCGGCCGGTGGCTGGCCGGTGATGCGCTCAAACCCTGGCAGCACCGGTCCTGGATCTCGGTCCGCGACCCCGAGTTCTCCGTGAAGGCGGCCCGGGTGCTGGATCTGTACGCCGGGATCTGGGACGGCGAGCAGCTGGGCGGCAACGACTATGTCATCTGCGCCGATGAGAAGACCTCCATCCAGGCCCGGTGCCGCTGCCACCCCGCCCTGCCCCCGGGCAAGGCCCGCGCGATGCGGGTTGAGCACGACTACCAGCGCGGCGGCGCCCTGGCCTACCTGGCCGCCTGGGATGTACGCCGCGGGCAGGTGACAGGCC
Organism: Streptosporangiaceae bacterium; assembly: GCA_035934395.1. GTDB lineage: Bacteria > Actinomycetota > Actinomycetes > Streptosporangiales > Streptosporangiaceae > JASHPR01. The sequence goes on along the minus strand of DASYXX010000518.1, from coordinate 945 downwards.
GGTGCGAGCATACGACCGGCATCGCGCCGTTCGGCCGGCTGGTCGAGCAGGTCATGACCGCCGAGCCGTACGCCTCCGCGCGCCGGGTGTTCTGGATCGTGGACAATGGCTCCTCCCACCGCGGCGCCGCCTCGGTGAAACGGATGGCCAGCGCCTGGCCGAACGCGCACCTGATCCACCTGCCCAAACACGCCTCCTGGCTCGACCAGGCGGAGATCTATTTCTCCGTCGTCCAGCGCAAAGCCCTCACCCCGAACGACTTCACCGACCCCGGCCAGATCCGCGACCGCCTCGCCGCGTTCGAGACTCGCTACAACGCCATCGCCAGGCCGTTCAGCTGGAAGTTCACCCGCACCGACCTCGACAACCTGCTGCACCGCATCGACGCCCACAACAAAGCCGAGCCCCGCGCCCTGGCAGCATGAACTGCACCCTCGACGAACTTACGGGCCAGACCACTTAGTCAACCGGGCCGCGCAAGCCGGGCAATCTCGGGCGCGCCCAGTTCCATGTCGAGCCAGTCGGCCAGGCCATCTGCTCTGGCCATGCCCGTGACGTTACACGCCACCGCAGCGCCCGCTTGTGCCGCCGGCCGGGCGATGGCACCGCGTCGGCGTCATCGTGCGCATGGCGGGGCGGGCACGTGCGTCGGCGGGCTGGTAGCGATCGGCCGGAACGCGAGATCATGCGGGGATGCAGGTGCGCCGGGGCGACGGCAGCGTGATCGCGGTCGAGGTGGCTGGCGCGCCGGGCGGGGCGCCGGTGCTGTTTTGCCACGGGCTGGCCGATTCGCGGCTGTCGGCGGGCCTGTTCGCGCCGGCGGCGCGCGAGCTGGGATTGCGCGTGGCGGCCCCCGACCGCCCCGGCACCGGCGGAACCGATCCTCGTCGCCTGCGCACGGTCGCCGACTGGGTCCAGGACGCGGCGCTGGTCCTGGACGGGCTC
>DASYXX010000500.1:0-3262 GCA_035934395.1 Streptosporangiaceae bacterium | reverse complement strand
CGCGGGAATCGCCTTCCTCTGGTTCATCGGCGTGGTCCGCGACCGGATCGGCCGGCACGAAGACCGCTTCTTCGCCACGGTGTTCCTGGGCAGCGGCCTGCTGTTCGTCGGCATGCTGTTCGTGGCCGCGGCGGTCGGCGGAGGGCTCATCGCGGCGGCGGCCCGGTCGGCGGGCCTGCCGGGCGCGAGCATCCTGGCCCTCGGCCGCAACATCACGTCGGCCCTGCTGAACGTCTACGCCATGCGGATGGCGGCGGTGTTCACCCTGACCACGGTGACCATCGCGCGCCGCACAGCGTTCGTCTCCCGCTGGATCACCATGGCCGGGCTGGCGACCGCGGCGGTCCTGCTCGTGGGCATCGGCATCTCGCAGTGGGTGGAGCTGCTGTTCCCCGCCTGGGTGCTGGCGCTCAGCATCGACATCCTCGCGGCCGGGCCTGGCTCCGCCCGGCGCCCTATCACCCAGGGCGGGTGACGCACGCGCACCCCGGCCGGGGCATCGTTACTGGCCTCGGGCGGCCAGAGGGGAGAAACCGATCATGAGTGTGATGACGGCCGTACGGCCGGCCAGGCCGGCGCAGCGGTACCAGCTGGATACCGAGGTCGGCCACCTGACCCCGGCCGAGCGTTCCGTGCGCGGCAAGGCGGCGCGCGCCGAGGTACCGCTGGAAAGCCACGCCAGGTTCGACCCTCCGCCGGACCGGCCCGACCCGATCGCGCTGCTGGAGGAGCAGGCGGAATCCCGGATTCCGGAGCTGGTCCCGGTCCGGTACGGCCGGATGATGGTCTCCCCCTTTACCTACTACCGCGGCGCGGCCCTGCCGATGGCCAGCGACCTGGCCACCACGCCGGTATCGGGGCTGTCGGTGCAGGCCTGCGGCGATGCGCACCTGTCCAACTTCGGCATCTTCGGCTCGGCCGAGCGCCGGCTGGTGTTCGACGTCAACGACTTCGACGAGACGCTGCCCGGCCCCTGGGAATGGGACGTGAAGCGGCTGGCCGCCAGCATGGAGGTCGCCGCGCGCGACAGCGGGTTCCCCGGCAAGAAGCGCCGCCAGATCGTCTCGAGCACGGTCGGCCGTTACCGCGAGGCGATGCGCGCCTTCGCCGGCATGAGCGACCTCGATGTCTGGTACGCGCGCGCGGACATGGAGGAGCTGCGGGCGCAGTTCGAGGACCAGCTCAAGGCGCGCCAGCGCAAGGCGGTGGACAAGGGCCTGACCAAGGCCCGTACCCGCGACAGCATGCAGGAAGTCGGCAAGCTGACCCGGATGGTGGACGGCCAGCCGCGGATCATCTCCGACCCGCCACTGGTGGTCCCGATCGACGAGCTGATTCCCACCGAGGGAGACCGGGCCAGTCTCGAAACACTGCTGACCGAGCTGATCGGCAAGTACCGGCGCACGCTCGAGACCGACCGGCGCTACCTGCTCGATCAGTTCGAGTTCGCGGACATGGCCCGCAAGGTCGTGGGCGTCGGCAGCGTGGGGACTCGGTGCTGGATCGTGCTGATGCTCGGCCGCGACACCGCAGACCCGCTGTTCTTGCAGGTCAAGGAGGCCGAGCCCTCGGTGCTCAGCCGGTTCGTCGGCGCCAGCAAGTACGCCAACCAGGGCCAGCGGGTGGTCGCGGGCCAGCGGCTGATGCAGGCTTCCAGCGACATCTTCCTCGGCTGGCAGCGTAACGAGGTCGGGATGGACGGCAAGCCGCACGACTTCTACATGCGCCAGCTCCGGGACTGGAAGTTCTCCCTCGACATCGAGGACCTGATCCCGCGCGGCATGCGGCTGTACGGCCAGCTCTGCGGCTGGACCCTCGCCCGGGCGCATGCCCGCTCGGGGGACCGCATCGCGATCGCCGCCTACCTGGGCGCCTCGGACACGTTCGACAAGGCGGTCACCGAGTTCGCCGCGGCCTACGCCGACCAGAACGAGAAAGACCACCAGGCCCTCCTCGACGCGGCCTCCTCCGGACGGATCACGGCAGAACGGGACCTGTAACGCCCGTTGCTGACGCACAGCGCCTCGTACACAGCGGGGGCGCTGGTGTTGGTGATGGCCTGCAAGGGCCTGGCCTGCAGCACCTCGCTCAACAAACATCGGGAGCCCGCCCGGCCGCGGCCGAAGCCGTCCCGGCCGAGGCCGACCCGCCCGCTGCGGACACCTCGTCTGCAGACAGCGCCGCCGGAGCGAAACACGACGTTCATTTCTGGTTCACCCAGGTAGTGCGATGCGCCTGGCGCGCGCCTGCGCGGACGATCTTCTCGGCGCAGTAACGGCGGGAGCCCCGCCTCGGGGCTGCTGAGGGAGACGATGATCGTGCGCATACCGTTCCACCGCACGGACCAGCCGGGCGCGCACCAGCACGGGCGGGGGCGTCAGCCGGGCGGTCCGGCAGACCACCCGCGCGGCGTGCCCAACGTGCTGTACGTGGTCTGGGACGACGCGAGCATCGCGCTGTGGAGCGCGTTCGGCGGGCTCGCGGAGACCCCGACCATGAAGTGGCTCGCCGGGCGGGGGCTGCGCTACTCGCAGTGGCACACGAACGCGCTGCCCTCGGTCACCCGTTCCTGCCTGCTGACCGGGCGGAACGGAGCGTCCGCCGATCGCGAGCAGAGCGTGATCATCCCGCGGGACGCCGGCACGCTGGCCGAGATCCTCGGCCGGAACGGTTACCGCACCTACTGTGTCGGCCAGTGGCACCACAGCCCGCGGCCGGAAACACCCGCCAACCCGCGCGACGTGGCCGCCTCCCGCCGGACCTGGCCACTCGGCCGGGGCTTCGACCGCTACTACGGGTTCCTGGACCGGCAGACCAGCCCCTGGTACCCGGACCTGGTCTACGACAACCAGCACGTCGACCCGCCGTATCCGCCGGCCGACGGCTATCACGTCAGCCGTGATCTCGCGGACATGGCCGTCGAGTTCCTCGGTGAGGGGGCGCAGTCGGCGCCGGGACAGCCCTGGCTTTGCTACCTGTCGTTCGGGGCCAGCGGCGTGCCGCAGGCCGCGCCGCAGGAGTGGGCTGACCTGTACCGCGGGCGCTTCGACCTGGGCTACGACCACTACCGCCAGGTCGTTCTCGGCACCATGAAGCGGCTCGACATCGTGCCCGACGGCACTGCGCTCGCCCCTGCCGGCGGGCACCGGGCGGCACCCTGGTCGTCGCTGACCGACGAGCAGCAGCAGCTCAGCAGCCGACTGGCCGAGTCGGCCGCTGGCCTGTGCTCCTACACCGACCACCAGGTCGGGCGGGTGCTGCA
>DASYXX010000477.1:0-3628 GCA_035934395.1 Streptosporangiaceae bacterium | reverse complement strand
GTTTGGCGCACGTCGAGGATGATGCGCAACGAACGTCCTCCCGCCGAGGCTTACCCCAGTCTGGTCAGCCTAGGGCGGGCCCGGCGGGCCGGCATCGGGGTGCACCCCCCGGGTTTGCGCCCCCGGTCCCCGAGCCCATAGCCTCCGGTCCCCTACGGTGCCGTGGTTGCTGGCTCGCCTGCGGGGCCCGCCTGCCTCCCCTTCCCCCTTCACTGGCGCCCTTCCAGCTCGCTAGGCGGCCTGATCGAGAAGTGCTCTCAGCTCGGCCCGGCTGGAGACGTTGAGCTTCGCGAAAACGTGGCCCAGGTGGGTCTCGACGGTCTTGGGGCTCATGTACAGGCGGTCGGCGGCCTGCCTGTTGGTCAGGCCCTGGCAGACGAGCTGCGCCACGTCGCGTTCGCGGAGCGTGAGCTGCGCGAACGGGTCCGCGCCCGCATGGAGCGCGATCCCCCACTGCGCGGCGTGGCCGTCGACGAGCCTGGTATACGCGTTCGCGCCGAGCGCGATGAACTGCCTGCGCGCCGAGCGCAGCGCGCGCTCGGCCGCGGCGCGGTGGCCGGCCAGGCTGTGACAGCGCGCGGCCACCAGGTCGATGCGGGCGGCCTCCAGCGGCATGCCGATGGAGCGGGCCAGCTCCCTGGCCCGGTCGCAGTCGCGCAGCGCCTGGTCGGCATCGCCGCGGCCGGCGGCGATCTGGGCGGCCACCCGGGCCGCGCTCATCAGCGCCGACCGCCGGCCGCTGCTGGCCGGCCCGGCGAGAAACCGCTCGAGCTCGCCGGCCGCCTCGTCGATGCGGCCCAGCTGAGCCAGGGCTTCGGCCCGGGCCGCCCCGAACAGGTGGGTTCCCGGTTCCAGCGAGTCGTAGTTCGACGCGATCTGGTCGGCCGCGGCCAGGAGGCGCTCGGCGTCGCCGCGGGCCTGCGCGATCGCGGCCTTGGCGGCGCCGGCGAGCGTCAGGCCGGAGGCGTGGCCGATGAGGTGAGCCCACTGGTCGGACTCCATGGCGTGGCGGGTCGCCTGGCCCCATTCCGCCCGGGCCGCGTGCGGGTAGCAGGCCAGAGCGTGCAGCAGCGGGTAATCCCAGACGCGGTCGTTGTCCTCGGCGTTGCCCACCGCCAGGTCGGCGTACAGGACGGCCTCGCCGAGCCTGCCGCGCCGGTACTCGACCTCGCCCAGGAAGCCGAGTGCCTGGCTGGTCCGCAGGGCTTCGCCGCGGGTGGCCCGGTACACCATCGCGTGCAGATCGGCGGCCGCGCCGGCCAGGTCATCGCTCCACAGCCGGATGATGCCCCGCCCGGCCAGCCCCTCCAGGCCGGGCAACCCGCCGGGCTCGCCGGCGTCGGCCAGCAGGTCCAGGGCCTGGGCGCTCTCCCCGGCCAGCGCGAGCCCCACCGTCTTGGCCAGCCATGCGGTTCCGTAGACCATGGGCTCATCCGACCCCGCGTCGACCGCGGTCGAGCCGTAACGGACCATCTGCTGATAGTCGAGCGTGACGATGCCGACGACGGCCAGCTGCGTGGCCACCCGGGCCTTCAGGTCAGCAGGCGCACCAGCCGGCAGCTCCTCACGACGATCGAGCTCGGCGAGCGCGCCCCGCAGCAGCGCCGTGGCCTCGTCAACCCGGCCCGCCAGCAGGACCTGGTAGCCGAGGACGTAGTCGCGCCACGGCCCGGCCGGGGCCTGCGCCAGCTCGCCCTCGTACTCCCGCGCGGCGATCGCGCTGCCCGCCACGAGCAGCGACTCGACGGCCGTGAGCAGCAGGCCGAGCCGCTCCGGCCCCGGCGACGTGCAATCCAGCGCCCGCTGCAAGTAGAAGGCGGCCCCGGGGACGTCGTGCGCCGCCATCTTCTCCCTGGCGGCCACCTGAAGGTCCGCGGCGAGCCGGTCGTCGGCGCCGTCGGCCGCGGCGATCCGGTGCTGCAGGGCGGCCGGGCCGCCCAGCTCGGCGCAGCGGCGGTGCAGCTCGGCGCGGACCCGGCCGCTCAGGTCGTGGTAGATCGCCTCCCGGGTCAGCACGCGGGGGAAGGCCAGCTCACGTCCGCCGGTGCCCGGCACCTCGACCAGCAGCCCGGCGTCGATCGCCTCGGCGACGTGCTCACCCACGGCCTCCAGGCCGGTGACCGACCGCAGGGACGCGACGCTGAAACGCTGCCCGAGCACGGCCGCGGCGCTGACGATGTCCCGGGTCGGCCGGCTGCAGGAAGCCAGCCTGGAGATGATGGCCAGCACGTGGTCGCGCGGGGCGGGGAGCGGGCCGCTGCCGGTCACGGTCGGATGCACCGACAGCAGCTTGAGCAGCTCGAGCGCGTGATCGGGGTTGCCGCCCGTGCTCTCGTGCAGGCGGGCCGCGCCCTCGGGCGACAGCGAGGGATAGCCGTTGCTGGCGGCCAGCCGCAGCAGGTCCTCCGGGGGCAGGCCATCCAGGGACAGGCGCACCCCGTGCCCGCCGTCGAAGACCTGCCGCCAGGTCCGCGGCAACCCGGGAACCTCGGCCTGGTCGGCGGGGGAACCGGGCCGGTAGGCGACGAGCAGCAGGACCGGGTCGTAGCGTAGGCGCAGAGCGGCGTACTGCAGCGCGGCCATCGACGGCTGGTCGACCCACTGCGCGTTGTCCACGACCAGCACCACGCTGCCGCCCGCCTGCAGCTGCCGGGCCAGGTTCTGCCCCACGAACAGGGGGCTGGCCTGCGGGTCCGGCGCCGCGTCCCGGTCGCCCCGGCCGGCCCGGGACAGCTCGGCCGCGATGTCGTCGAGCACGCCCCAGGGCGTGGCCGGCTCGCCCTCCACCCCGCTCACCCGGATCACGGGCGCGCTGACCTCGGCCAGCAGCCTGTCGATCAGCCCGGTCTTGCCGACGCCGGGGTCACCTTCGACCGCGACGACACGCGCGGAACCGCCGCTGGCCGACTCCCATGCGGCGCGTAAGGCGGCCAGCTCGTCGCCGCGCCCGACAAAGACGCTCCCGGCCGCCCGGCGCTCGGGACCATGCGACACCGCTTCCCCTCCTCCCGGGGACGGACCCCGCTACTCTACAATCCCGCAGAAAACGGCCACCGGCGCGCCTCCGCCCGAAGTCCCGCCCGCGCTGACAGGGTTGAGGCCATGCAGGCAGTCAGCGACCCGCCCGTCCGCCGCGGGCCGGTGCACAGCCCGGTCGAGAAGGCGACCGCGGACGGGAAGACCATGATCCGCTGCGCCGGCGCCAGGTGCGCGTCCTGGAATCCGCGGCCGTTCCCCTCGCGGCGCGAGGCTGAGTTCTGGTACGACCGGCATATCCGCCAGCCCCTCACCCACCAGCTCTGGTGACGGCAAGGGCCGGGCTGCCTTTCTTTTTAAAACCAGCGCCTGCGCGCGCGACCCCATCCTTGACGCACGCCGCAGGCGGCGGGAGGCTCGGTGATGCCCTAAAGGGACCGCCGTTACGAATAAATATCCGGCCGATCCCTTCCGACCGCGCAGGAGGGCCCGGCCATGGCAAGCGGACGATTTTCCCTAACGTTAGCGGCGGGCGTGGCAGTCATGGCCGGCGTGGCCGTGGCCGCGCCTCCGGCGGCCGCGACGGCCGGCGGGCCCGCAGCGACGGCGCCCGGGGTGCCGGGCGCGCCCTCGTACTTCGACCTGGCCAGGT
>DASYXX010000303.1:0-6251 GCA_035934395.1 Streptosporangiaceae bacterium | reverse complement strand
AGCATCGCTCCCCGCTCTTTTTTCACGTCGTTCCCGGGCGGCGGTCATCATTGGGTGTCGGTCATCGGCCCGTATGACGAGCATCTTGTGCGTGATGTCGGTGGCCTGTACCTGTCGTTGCTGGCGGTCAGCGTCTGGGCGGTGGTCCGTCCGCGACCCGAGATCACGCGGCTCACGGGGGTCGCCTGGCTGGTGTTCAGCCTTCCGCACCTGGCTTTCCACGCCGCTCACCTCGGCTCGTTCGGCCTGGCCGACCAGGTGGGCAACATGGTGGCGCTGGGGGGAGCGCTAGTCCTGGCGATGGTCCTGCTGCTGCCGGGAGCGCGCGGGCCAGCGGACACGGATGTCACATACCATCGGGCTGCCAAGTCATCTGGCGGCCCCCGCCCCGGCAAGGACACCGGAGAGGTCGGGTAGATGCGGATCGCAGTGGCCGGAGGTTCCGGCTGTGTCGGAAGGTTCGTCGTCGACGAGGTACGCACAGCAGGCCATCAGCCTGTCGTGATCACCCGGTCGGCCGGCGTCGATATCACGACCGGCTCGGGCCTGGACGATGCGCTCGCGGGCACATCCGTGCTGATCGACGTCAGCAACATAGTCACGATGCGCAGGAGCAGGTCGGTCGCGTTCTTCGAGGCCGGCACCCGCAACCTGCTGGCCGCCGGAAGGCGGGCCGGCTTGTCACACCACGTAGTGCTGTCGATCGTGGGGATCGAGCGGGTCGACATCGGTTACTACGACGGAAAGCGGCGCCAGGAATCTCTCGTCCTGTCGGGCGCGGTTCCCGCCAGCGTGCTGCGGGCAACCCAATTTCACGAGTTCGCCGCGCAAGTCCTGCGGCGGGCACGCGGGCCGCTCGCTCTCGTGCCGCGAATGCCGACCCAGCCCGTCGCCGCGCGCGAGGTGGCCGAAGCGCTCCTCGCCCTGGCAGTGGGATCCCCGGCCGGGATGGCACCGGAACTCGCCGGACCAGAGCAGCTCGAGCTGACGGAGCTGGCTCGGCGGGTACTCCGGGCGCGCCGCAGCCGGCGCCTGGTAGTGCCGATACGGCTGCCGGGGGCGGCCGGACGGGCGGTGGCCCGCGGTGCGCTGTTGCCGAGCGGATCAGGGCCCCGCGGCAGGCAGACGTTCGACGAGTGGCTGGCCGGCCCTGATGCCGCCTCCTTGGCCAAGCCGGGCGGGCGCGGGGCGCCGGGGTCTGGCCGCCCATGAGCAGGGAGGCCGAGCTCGCAGCAGCTTACGATCGGGCGCGACCGCGGCTGGTCCGGGTCGCTTACGCCGTCCTCGGCAGCCGCTATGAAGCCGAGGACGTGGTCTCTGACTGCTGGCTGCGGATGTCGGCGGCCGACGCCCGTGATCCGATCAAGGATGTCGACGCGTGGGCCACTGTTGCCGTGGCGCGAGGTGCGCTGGACGCGCTCAGGTCGGCGCGCATACGCAGGGAGGTCTACGTCGGGCCGTGGCTGCCGGAACCCATCGTCGAGGCCGCGCCGGCTGATCAGGACCCGGCTGACCGCGCGACGCTTGACGACTCGGTGAGCTTCGCGCTGCTGGTCGTCCTCGAGACGCTGACCCCGGCCGAGCGCACCGCCTGGGTCCTGCATGACCTGTTCGGCATGTCGTTCGCCGAGATCGCCGGCATTGTCGGACGCACCCCCCAAGCCGTCCGCCAGCTTGCCACCCGCGCCCGGGCACACGTCAGCGCTCGCGCCCCGCGCGTCAGTGTCGGCTCAGCCGAGCACAACGCGACAGTGACCACGTTCCTTCGCGCCGCCGCGGGCGGAGACCTCAGCGCTCTGCTCACGGCACTCGACCCGGACGTAGTCCTCACCAGCGACGGCGGTGGCCAGGTCTCCGCCGCACGGCGGCCTGTGCATGGTGCCGAACGTGTCGCGCGCTTGGTGCTCGGCATGGCGGCGAAGATCCGGCCGAGTGAACGAGTCCACGTCATCAACGTCAACGGCGCCCCGGGCCTGGGCCTTTTCGACAGCGGCGGGCTGACCGCCGTCGTGTCGCTCACCGTGTCCGGCGACCGAATCACGCGAGTTGACCTCATCCGCGCGCCGGGAAAGCTACCTCCACCCGCCCTGGCCAGCGGAGGTCATCGGCAGGGAATCGACGGCGATGACGGTGTGAAGGCGGGCGGTCGATGAGGCTCCCGAACTCCGCGCATACGTCCAGGCCCTGGCGCATTCACGAGATCACCGGGGATTTCCGGCTCGAAGACGTCTGGGCGCTGCCCACGCCGGGCGGCCGCGGCGACTTCCCCCGCCTTGTGCAGTGGCTGGCGTCGCGCGATCACCCCGTTCGCTCGTCGGGCTCGGCGGTGGTCCGCGCGTTGTGGGCGGCCCGCTTGGTGGCCGGGCAGGTCCTCGGCTGGGACAGCCCGGCGGCGGGTCTCGGCTCCAGGGTGACGACGCTTCGCGACCGGCTCCCGCCCGACCTGCGCAGCGCCCCGGCCGGGCCAGAATTCCGCGCCGGGACGCGCACGCCGCTGTACCTGCTTGAGGACGAGTTCGCAGCGGAGATCGCCAACCGGACGATGCACGGGGTGCTGCACGTTGGCTGGGTCCCAGACGGCTCTGGCGGTTACCGCGGTCAGCTAGCGGTGCTGGTGAAGCCGAACGGGCTGCCCGGCACCTGCTACATGGCCGCGATCAGGCCGTTCCGGCACCTGGTCGTGTACCCGATGACGATGCGCGACATCGAGCGGGCCTGGGGCCGGCTCACCGACCGGCCGGGCGCCTCCGGCGGGCCTTAGGCCGCGGCGACTGCGCACTAGGCTTCCGAGATCATCGCGTCGAAGAGGCCCGCGTAGCGGAGCAGGTGCCTGTCGCCGACGTAGTGCTCCCTGACGTGGGCCATTGCGGCGCGTCCCATCCGGGCGGCCTCCTCCGGATCGTCAAGGAGCCCGCGGACCGCAGCCCCGAACGCCGCCAGGTCACGCGGGTCGGGCAGGAGGATGCCGGTGCCTTCGGGAATCTGGTCGATGATGCCGCCGACCGCCGACCCGACCACCGGCCGCTCCTTCCACATGCCCTCGGCCACGGTGAGCCCGAAGCCCTCGGCCAGGCTCTTCTGCACGATCACGGACGCGTGGCGTTGCAGCGCGTTGACCATCGCCGCGTTCTCATCGGCGTCGTCGAGCGGCAGCGTGACCAGCAGGACCCGGGCCCGGACGTCGGCGGGCAGGTCGCGCCAGCGCAGCAGGCACTCCCCGAACACGGCGGCCCCCTCCGGGTCGTCAGTGACCCCGGCCACGGCCGGGCCGACGAGCAGGAGGTACCCGGCGCACCGGGGCGCGACGTACTCGGCGAAGCCCTGCATGACCCCGGTCATGTCCTTGAGCCGGTCCCACCGCGAGACCTGGACGACCACCGGGTCATCCGGGCCCGGGCGACCCTCGCCGGTGATCTCCGCGGACCGGGTCACGAAGCCCGTGCTGCCGTCGCGGCGCACGAACGACGCCGGCTTCTCCGGGGCGGCGTCGTCCAGCACGCCGATGCCGGCCAGGATTCCCCGCACGGTCTCGGGGTCCAGGTACTGGTTCTTCGGCGAGAAGGGATCGATCGACGGCGGTATGATCGCGGCCTTCTCGCCGGCAATCCACGGGGGAACGTACTCGCGGCGGGTGAAGACGAACCGCGCCGCCGGGGCCAGGTACGGGCGCAGGAAGCTCCACCCCGCCCGGGTGGCGTCGTTTTCCCAGTCCACGCCGATATGAGAACGCCAGGCGACCCGCGCGCCCGCGCGCGCCAGCGAGGGCGTCAGCCCGGCTGTCTGCGGGTCGTGCAGCAGGACCAGGTCTCCTGGCCGGACCCGGCCGGCCAGCTCGACGGCGTTCGCCGCGAGCATCTGCGCGTAGTGAGCGGCGTCGGCGGCCGTGAACGGACCGCCGGCGTCCTGCCCGTGGATCAGGTTGTGCACGCGCTTGGTGATCACGAAGAACTCGGCGTCACCGGTGATCACCAGCCAGCGGCTGGGGATGTCGAGGTCCTCGACGTAGCCGATGAGCACCCGCAGCATCTCGGCCACGCCGCCGCCGGCAGCGGTCGAACTGACATTGCACACGGTCCGCCCGGCGAGCCGCCGCCGGAACTCATCCGGCGTGCCGATGAGCTGCGCGTAGCGCTCGGGGCCGATGATCGGCTCCAGCGCCGCGACAGGACGCCGCGCGACGGTTACGGGCCCCACCAGGCTCACGATTGGCCTCCGTCCGCCATCACACCCCCCGGCAGGCCACCGGCGCTGCCGCGGCGCCGCGGGCTCCGTCCCAGCGTCGCGCGGCAGCCGCGCCCCGGTCATCACCCGTGGTGAGTGATCTCCGCGTAATGACGACGACGAATCTGTAGTACTACGTTATCGTAGTGCTCATCGCCTCCCGGGGAAGGAATCTCGTGAACCGCTACTGCGTGGGCCCGGCGATGGCGGTGGACTGGGGCGAGGCGGAGATCCCGGCCGCGGACCGGCGCGCGATGATCCGCCGGGTGCTGTCGTACTTCCGGCCCTACCGCCGCCCCGGCCTGCTGGTCGTGGCCTGCATCGCCGTCCAGGCGGTTCTCGGGCTGGCGCCGGCGATCGTGTTCAAGTCGCTCATCGACACGCTCGCCCGCCCGCACCCCTCGTTCGGTCACGTCGGGCTGCTCGTGGCCGCGGGGATCGGCGCCGCGGCGGCCGGCGGCCTGGTCGGGGTGGCGGCCGCGTACGAGTCCACGGTGACCAGCCAGGGCATCGTGGCCACGCTGCGCAAGCAGCTGTTCACCAGGCTGCTGGACCAGCCGGTCTCGTTCTTCACCCACCGCCGGGCCGGGGACCTGCTGTCGCGGATCAACACCGACATCGACGGCGTCGAGGACGTGGTCACCGACACGGTGTTCGGGCTGGTCTCCAACGCTCTGGTCACGATCGCCACGCTGGCGCTGATGCTCCGCTTCTCCTGGCCGCTGACCCTGGCCGTCGCGGTCATGATCCCGCTGGTCGCCCTGCCGGCCCGGCGGGCCGGGCGGGCCACCTACTCCGCGCGCGGCCGGACCCAGTCCTACCGCGGGCAGATGACCGCCTACCTGCAGGAGATCCTCGGCATCTCCGGCATCATGCTGGTCAAGGCGTTCGGCCGCGAGGCCGGCGAGCGCCAGCGGTTCGGCGGCATGAACGACGAGCTGCGCGCGCTGGAGGTGCGCCAGAACCTGATCGGCCAGTGGTTCGGCATGCTGATGTCCACGCTGCAGACCGCCGGCCCGGCGCTGATGATCCTCTTCGGCGGCTGGCTGGTGGTCACCGGCCGGGCCAGCGTCGGCACCGTCTTCGTGTTCGCCACGGTGCTCGGGCAGCGGCTGGCGGGCGCGGTGACCTCGCTCGCCGGGATGCACGTCAACATCACCGGGTCGCTGGCCCTGTTCGGGCGGCTGTTCTCCTACATCGACCGGGTGCCCGAGATCACCGATGACCCGGCCGCCGCCGAGCTCGCGGACGTCGCCGGCGCGGTCCGGCTGGAGCGCGTCACGTTCTCCTACCCCGGCGGGGCCGGCCCGGCCGTGGACGACGTCACCGCGGACATCGAGCCCGGCCAGCTGGTCGCGCTCGTCGGGCCGAGCGGCGCGGGGAAGACCACGATCACCGGGCTGGTCGCCCGGTTCTTCGATCCGCAGCGGGGGGCGGTCCTGGTCGACGGCGCCGACCTGCGCCAGGTGACCAGGGCGTCGCTGGCCTGGCAGCTCGGCATGGTGTTCCAGGACACCTTCCTGTTCCACGCGTCGATCGCCGACAACCTCCGCTACGCCCGGCCCGACGCCACGGATGCCGAGCTGGCCGCCGCCGCGCGGGCGGCTCACCTGGCCGAGCTGATCGCCAGCCTGCCCGACGGCTACGACACGGTCGTCGGCGAGCGGGGACACCGGCTGTCCGGCGGGGAGAAGCAGCGGGTGGCGATCGCCAGGGTCATCCTGCGCGACCCCCGGATCCTCATCCTCGACGAGGCCACCTCCAGCCTCGACTCGGTCTCCGAGCAGCACATCCAGGCCGCGCTGCGGCCGCTGCTGCGGGGCCGCACCTCGATCGTCATCGCGCACCGGCTGTCGACCATCCTGGCCGCCGACAAGATCCTGGTCCTGGACCAGGGCCGGCTCGTCGACCAGGGCACTCACGCCGAGCTGCTCGCGCGCGGGGGCCTGTACGCCGAGCTGTACCACCGGCAGTTCCGCACCCGCCCCGCGCCGGGCCCGGCCCCGGCTTCGGCCGCCGCGGCCCGCGGC
>DASYXX010000397.1:0-6424 GCA_035934395.1 Streptosporangiaceae bacterium | reverse complement strand
AGGTCCACCCCGGTCTCCGACCAGAAGTCGGTCTTGCCGGGATTCCAGAACTCGCGCGACTTGTCGAGGACCTCGGCCTTGGACCCGACGGTGAAGACGTCGTAGTCGTGCATCGCCCCGCCTTCGTCCGGCCGAGAGCTAACGCGAACCCATACCAGACCAAATCATCCATCGGTCCTACCTAATAGTCAAGAACATGCTTTCACCATCTACTGATGACCGAAGACCGTCTCGTCGGAGGATTCGGTATGTTACGGTCAGGATCCGCCTGGTGACCCAAAGCGCCCTCTCCAGCACGGCATGCCGAGGAGGGGACATGACGGCCGTCATCGCCAGAGCCGCGAGCCTGGCGGCGGCATCAAACCGGATGCTCCCGGCCCGGCCCGACCAGTTGCCCCCTGCCCCACCTGCCCTGGCCATATCCGCCGCGGGGACAGCGGCCTGGCGATCCGGAGTCGGCGTGCCCGTCGCGTGGACCGATCCTTGTGGTGACGACGGGAATTGCGGCAACCTTCTAAGTACCGCAGCCTCGCCAACAAGGGACTCCGAGCATCGATCACAGACCGCAGCCGGCGGCGCCCGGCCCGGACGGCGGGCCGGGCACCCCGTCGTGCCCGCCGGACGAGCCGGCCGGCGTGCTCGGCGCACTGGTAAGAGCCGGCAGGCTGCTGGACCTGGTGGGACGCAAGTGCTGCGTGGGGCGGGGCTACGCGGCCTGGGAGCGTATCAGAGACCAGGAGCCGTCAGCGGGAAACGCGGCGGGCGAGCCGGAAGAACACGTCGCAGATGGCCCGGAGACGACGAAAAACACCGCGTAAGACCGTGCCGGGTGGTGAGAATGGGCCAGCAACCACGGACGGGATGAGGGCACGGCGGGCATGGGCTACCTGATCGGCGCCGACATCGGCTCCCAGAGCGTGAAGGCCGTCCTGCTCGACCCCGACGGGCGCATTGTGGCGTCCGCCGGGCAGGGCTGCGTGATGGCGCATCCCGCGAACGGCTGGGCCGAGCAGGATCCCGCCGACTGGCAGACCGGCCTCACGGTCGCGGTCCGCCAGCTGATCACCCGCTCCGGCGTCGCGCCGTCGCAGGTGACGCACCTCGGCCTGGCCTCGCAGGTGGACGGCGTCGTCCCGGTCGACGACCGGCTCCGGCCGCTGCGACCGGGCATCATCTGGCTCGACCGCAGGGCGGCCGAGCAGGCGGCGGAACTCTCCCGCCAGCTCGGGCCGGACCGCATCTTCGACACGACCGGGCTCAACGCCGACGCCTCGCACATCGCGCCCAAGCTGATGTGGCTGCGCGAGCATGAGCCGTCCGTGTTCCGCGAGGCCTCGTGCTTCCCGCCGGTCGGCGGCTATATGCTCGGCTGGCTCACCGGGCTGCTCGCGCAAGATCACGCGAACGCCTCGTCCACGCTGCTCTACGACCTGCGCACCGGCGCCTGGGACGACGGCATGCTCAAGGCGGCCGACATTGATCCAGGCCAGCTCGCGGAGATCCGCCCGTCCGCGGAGGCCGCGGGCACGCTGACCGCGGAGGCCGCGGCGGACCTGGGGCTCGGCCGTGACGTCGCGGTCGTGGTCGGCACCGGTGACGAGCATGCCGCGTGCGTGGGCGCCGGGGCGGTCGTCCCCGGGCTAGTCGCCGACGTCGCCGGCACCGCCGAGCCGGTCGCGGCCACGGCGGCGAGCCCGGTCTTCGACGCCGAGCGCGTCGTGGAGACGCACGCGCACGCGATCACCGGGCTCCTGCTGGTCGAGAACCCCGGCTTCGTCTCCGGCGGCTCCACGCTCTGGTGGGCCAGGTCCGTCCTCGGCATCGATCAGGCCGCGATCTTCGAGCTGGCCGCGCGGGCGCCGGCCGGCGCCGACGGCGTGCTGTTCGTGCCCGCCCTCTCCGGCGCGACCGTGCCCCGCTGGAACGACCGGATGCGGGGCGTCTTCGCCGGCCTGTCCATGAACCACGACCGCAGCCACCTGGCCCGCGCCGTCGTCGAGGGCTGCTCCTTCGCGCTGCGCGACGTGCTCGGGCGGCTGGACGCGCTCGGCCTGGCTGACCGGGAAATCCGCGTCGTCGGCGGCGGAGCGCGCAGCGAGCTCTGGCTGCAGATCAAGGCCGACGTCACGGGCCGGCCGGTCCGCCCGGTCCTGGCCGGCGAACCGACGGCCCTCGGCGCGGCGATCCTGGCCGGCCTGGCCGCCGGGACGTTCCGCGACACGGCCGACGCCGTGGCGAGGACGGTGACGCCGTCGGTCCGGGTCTACGAGCCGGACGAGCGGGCGCGCGCGGTCTACGAGGAGCGGTACGCACAGTACCGCGCCCTCTACGACGGCGCGGAAAGAGCGCTGGCGTGACCCGCGACGGCACAGCGAAGGCCCGCGCGGGTCCGGGGGGTCTCGACATCGGCGGCCTCCGCCGCGAGCTGGCCGACGCCCCGGACGGGGGGCGCCTGAACCCGCTCGCGCTCGGGCGGGTGGTCTCGGGCCCCGGCGCCCTGGATGCCCTCGCCGCCCTGGTGGCCGGGCTCCGCCGCCCCGCCGGTGACGTAGTGGTGCTCGCCGCGGCCACGCCGATGTCGGTGGACGGCCGGGATCTGCGTGCCGTCATCCAGGCAGCCCTGGCGGACCGCTTCGCCGTCGGGTGGGTGGTCGTCGGGCCAGCGGGCGGCGACGTTCACGCGGACGAGCCGACGGTCGCGGCCGCGGCGGCGGCCGCCGCCGGCGCCGGCTGCGTGATCACCGTCGGGTCAGGAACGATCACCGACATCGGCAAGGCGGCGGCGTCCGACGGCGCGCCGCTGGTCGCGGTGCAGACGGCGACCAGCGTCAATGGCTACGCCGACCCGTTCTCCGTGCTGCTGCGCCACGGGGTCAAGCGCACGGCGCCGTCGCGCTGGCCAGACGCCCTCGTCATCGACCCGGCCGTGCTGCAGGATGCCCCGCCGGAGCTGAACCGGGCCGGCGCCGGCGACCTGATGGCCATGTTCACCGCGACCGCCGACTGGTACCTGGCCTCGGTCATCGGACTCGCTCCCGGCCCGGACCTGCGCCCCGCCGACCCGCCGTACCATCCGGCCGTCGCCGCGCTCGCGCAGGCGCGCGGCCCGCGGCTGCTGGCGCTGGCCCCGCGGCTCGGCGGCGGAGCCGCTGCCGCCGACCCGGCACATGAGCGAGTCGAGGGGCGCGGCGCCGCCTGGACTGAGGAGCGAGCGACGCAGGAGCGAGCGACGAGGGAAGGCGGTGCCTCAAGGGCGCCCCGAGGCGAGCGGGAAGCGCGGCGCGAACCGGGCCGGCCGGACCCGGCCAGCCTGGCGGAGCTGGCCGACATGCTGACGGTCAGCGGCGTGGCGATGGGCGTGGCCGGCTCGACCGCGCCGGCGTCGGGGATGGAGCACGCGATCAGCCACCTGCTGGAGATGGCGGCGACCGGCCACGGACCGCCGGCCAGCTTCCACGGCGCGCAGGTGGGCGTGGCCAGCATCGTGGCTGCGCGGACCTGGGCGCATGTGCTGACGATCATCGCGGACGGCGGCCTGGACCGTCGGCCTGCACTCCCCGATCCTGACACGGTCCGCGGCCGGATCTCCCGCGCGTTCGCAGGCCTGGACCCGGGCGGGTCCATGGCCGCGGAGTGCTTCGACGATTACGCCAGGAAGCTGGGGCGGCTTCGCGCGGCGGACGGGCCCGGCGGGCTGCTGGGCGGGCTGCGGTCCTCATGGCCCGCCCACCACGCCGCGCTGGACACCATGCTGGCCGATCCCGCAACGCTCGCCGGCGCGTTGCTGTCGGCCGGGCTCCCCGCCCGGTTCCGCGACCTGGCCGAGCCCGTGGACGACGCGACGGCTTACTGGGCGGTGGCCAACTGCCCGCTGCTCCGCCGACGGTTCTGCGTGGCGGACCTGGCCATGCTTCTCGGCGCGTGGGAGGACGCCGACGTCGAGAACGTGCTGGCCGGGGTCTCCGCCTCGCGTGTACCCGCTGTGAGCGAGCCGGAGGCAGTGAAGGGGGAAGGGGAGGCGGGCGGGGCCCGCAGGCGAGCGGGAAACGGAGTCGGGCAGCGATGACACCGCCCACGCAAGCCTCCGCCGGGCTAGCCAGGCGCCGTCCGACGAGGATCTTCCGCGGCTACGCGCTCGACCTCGACGGCACCGTCTACCTGGGCGCCAGGCTGTTTCCCGGCGCCGCGGACACGATCGCGCGGATTCGCGGGCACGGCTCGCGGGTGGTGTTCCTGACCAACAACCCGCTGCACAGCGCGGCGAGCTATGCCCAGCTCCTGACCGCCCTCGGGATTCCCGCTGAGCCCGGCGAGGTGGTGACCCCGCTCGGCGTGCTGACGGCCTACCTGGCCGACCGGCATCCCGGGAAGGCCGCGCTCACGATCGCCGAGCCGCTGGTGGACGCGACGCTGACCGCGGCGGGCATCACCGTCACCACCGAGCCCGCCTCGGCGGGCGTGGTCGTGGTCTCGTTCGACCGCACGTTCAGCTACGCCAAGCTGCTGAGCGCCTTCCGCGCGGTACGCAGGTCCGGCGCGGTGATCGTCGCGACCAACCCGGACCCGTTCTGCCCGACCCCGGACGGCGGGCTCCCGGACTGCGCGGCCATGCTGGCCGCGCTGGAGGCGTGCACCGGGGCGCGCGCCGAGGCCATCCTGGGCAAGCCGAGCGAGCACATGGCGGCCGAGCTGCTGCGCAGGCTGGCGGTGCCGGCCGACGAGGCCGCGATCGTCGGCGACCGCCTCTCGACCGACATCGCGATGAGCCGGTCGCTGGGCATGACCAGCGTGCTCGTGCTGTCCGGCGCCACCAAGGAGCGCGAGCTCGCCCGCGCGCCGCAGCGCCCCGACTACGTCATCGACGGCATCGCCGCGCTGCTACCCGCTGCGCCCGGCGAGGCCGAGAAGCCCGACGAGGAGAGCGCCCGGTGATCGAGTTCGTCTTCATGCTGACCCACCACGACCGGACGGTGGACAATCCGGTCGGCCGATACGAGCAGATCCGCGGGTGCGGCCTGCGTTACATAGGGTTCAAAGACATCGGAGTACCCGCGGCCGAGCTCCGGGAGGTGTGCGCGCGGGCGCACGCGGACGGCCTGGAGGTCATGCTCGAGGTGGTCTCGACGACCGCGGAGGAGGAGCTTCGCTCCGTGGCGGCCTCGGCCGAGATCGGCGTCGACTGGCTGCTCGGCGGCACGCACCCCGAGGACGGGCTTGCGGTGCTGGGGCGGCGGGCGGGAGCGGCCGACGGCGGGAACGGCACCCGGCCCCGGTACTGCCCCTTCCCCGGCACGGTGGTCGGCCACCCGAGCATCCTGCAGGGGGAGATCGGCGAGATCGCCGAGAGCGCGCGCCGGATCACCGCCTTGGACGGCGTGTTCGGGCTCGACCTGCTCGCTTACCGGCACCAGACCGCCGACGCGGCCGAGCTGACCCGCGCCGTGGTGCAGGCCGCGAGCGGGCCGGTGATCGCCGCCGGGTCGGTCGCCAGCGCGGGCCAGATCAGGGCGCTGGACCAGGCCGGGGCCTGGGGCTTCACGATCGGCGGCGCGATCTTCGAGGGCAGGCTGCCCGGCGGCCCGTCGATCGCCGGGCAGGTGCGGGAGGTTCTGCGCATTGCGGAGGGCTCCGCCCGGGCGAGCACCGCCGCCGGGCCGGAGCCGGGATGACCAGCGCGAGCGGCGCGGCGGCAACGAGGGAAGGCGACGTGTTATGGGACGTCACATCGTCCTGGCCGTCGACCAGGGCAGCTCGTCCAGCAGGTGCGTGGCCCTGGACCCGGAGCTGCGGCCGCTGGCGATCGGCAGCCGGCCGGTGGCCAGTGCGTTCCCCCGGCCCGGCTGGGTCGAGCAGGACGCGGGCGAGCTGCTCGGCAGCGTGCTCGGCGCGGTCGCGGACGCGATCGGCCAGGCCGGGGCGAGCTGGGCCGACGTCGCCGCGATCGGCCTGGCCGCCCAGACCGAGACGTTCGTCGTCTGGGAGCGCGCGTCCGGACGGGCGATCTTCCCGGCCATCAGCTGGCGCGACGGCCGGGCGGCCGGGCGCTGCGAGGAGCTGCGCCGGGCCGGCCACGAGCCCGAGATCCGGCGGCGCACGGGACTGCCGCTGCAGCCCGCGTTCAGCGCCGCCAAGCTGTCCTGGCTGCTCGACCGGGTCCCCGGGGCGCGCCGCCGGGCCGCCGCCGGGGAACTGCTGTTCGGCGACGTCAACTGCTGGCTGACCTGGAACCTGAGCGGCGGCCTGGCCCACGTCACCGAGCCGTCAATGGCGGCCAGGACCATGCTGTTCAACCAGGCCACGGCGGCCTGGGACCCGTCACTGCTCGAGCTGTTCGGCATCCCCGGCCAGATGCTCCCCGCGGTGATCGATACCGCCGGCCGACTGGCGGCGACCGACCCGGGGGCCTGCGGCGGGCGCGCGGTGA
>DASYXX010000288.1:0-2409 GCA_035934395.1 Streptosporangiaceae bacterium | reverse complement strand
TGAGCCGGCTGGCGGCGGCCGGCGCCCGGCTGTCGGTGTGCCGCGGCCGGCAGGCAGTCGACCTGCACGATCCGGCCCTCGTGGCCGCGGTCGACGAGACCCGGTGGGACCTGCGGCGCAAGAAGCTCTTCCTGTTCGCCCCGGAGCGGATGGCCCTGTCCATCGACCGGCTCCAGCACTACACCGGGACCGCGGCGGAGACGTTCCAGCGTTATGTGCTGCTCACCAACTACGGCTGGCACACCGAGGAGTTCCGCGCCGCGCTCCCCGTGACCAGCGGCCCGGACTCCGGCACCCGCCAGATGCCGGCCTGGCATTACGCGCAGCCAGACCGGGCCGGGCTGACGATGATCAACATCGGGGTCGGCCCGTCAAACGCCAAGACGATTACCGATCACCTGGCCGTGCTGCGCCCCGACCTGGTGCTGATGATCGGGCACTGCGCCGGCCTGCGCAACCGCCAGGAGATCGGCGACCTGGTGCTGGCCACCGCCTACATGCGCGATGACCGGGTCCTGGACGACCTGCTCCCGCTGAGCGTTCCCGTGGTCTCGAACTACACCCTGAACACGCTCCTGCTCGACGAGCTGACCTCCCGCAGCCTGCGCAGCCGGATGGGGATCGTGTTCACCACGGCCAACAGGAACTGGGAGCTGCAGCTCGCGTCGGTCGCCGACCGGCTGCAGCGATCCCGCGCCCTGGCCGTGGACATGGAGTCCGCGACGGTGGCCGCCAACGGGTTCCGCTACCGGATACCCACGGCCACGCTGCTCGCGGTCAGCGACAAGCCGCTGCACGGCCTCCCCAAGCAGAGCGCGGACGCGCAGGACTTCTACGCGGCCACCCGGCGGCAGCACGTCGAGATCGCGATCGCCGTGGCCGGGCGGGTCAGGCAGCTGTACCCGGGCGGGCTGCCCACCGCCGACATCCGCTCCGCCGACGAGCCGCTGCTCGGCCTGACCGAATACGAGCCGGCCCGCCCGCGCCCCTAGGCCTGCTCAGGGATCTTCCGAGCGGGCCAGGTCGGGCGAGCGCACCGCCCCGGCCTCCGGCCCCGGGGCCGCTTCCTCCTGCACCCCGTAGCGCAGGCCGAGCAGGGCCACGATCGCGGCCACGGCCATGACCGCGGCCATGACGTAGAGCACGGTCTGCGTGGCCTGGGCGAAGTCGACCCGCACGAAGTGCGGAATCGACCCGAGGCTCCCGCTGCGCGACTGCGAGCTGCCCAGCGCCACGGCACTGGCCTGCCCGGCGGGCACGCCCTGCGAGATCAGCGACGCCGTCAGGTGGCTGCGGAACTCGGTGACCGAGATCGTGCCGAGGACCGCCAGCCCCAGGCTGGCGGCGTAGTTCCGGACCGTCTGCGTGATGCCGGTGGCCTCGCCGTAAGAAAGCCGGCCGGCCCGGTTGACGGCGTCCGTGCTGGCCGGCCCCAGCATGAAGCCCATCCCGGCGCCGGTCAGGATGATGAAGAACTGCTGCGAGCCGAAGTCGAGCCCGGTGACCTTGCTGCCCCACAGCCAGAACCCGGCCGCGCCCAGCACGCAGCCGAGGACCACCGGGCGCTTGGCCCCCACGCGGTCCAGCAGCCGCCCGCCGATCTGGGCCGCGATGACGAACCCGATGAAGAAGTACAGCAGGATGACCCCGGCCTGGGAGGCCTGCTTTCCCAGCGAGATCTGGGCGTATTCGCTGCCGAAGAAGAACACCGGGATGAACGCCAGGTTGGTCACGAACAGCACGATGTTCTCGACCAGGAACGGCCGCACGCCGAAGATGCTCAGCTTCATCAGCGGCGACGGGGTGCGAACCTCGACGAAGTAGAACACGACCAGGAGCGCCAGCCCCACCACGATCGACGCCGTGATCGCGGGGTTGTGCCAGCCCCAGATGTTCGACTGCTGGAAGCCGAACACGCTCAGGCCCACCCCGGCGGCGACCAGGGCCACGCCGCGGTAGTCCATCCGGGCGGCCTTGTGCTCGGTGACCGGCCGGGAGATGAAGATCAGCACCAGGGCGACGAGCGCGACGGGAATGTTCACCCAGAAGATCGCGCGCCAGGTCCACTGGGTGAGGTAGCCGCCCAGGACCGGGCCGATCGCGGTGAGGCCGCCCGCGATGCCGAAGAACAGCGCCAGCGCCCGGCCTCGCTCGCGCAGCGCGAAGGTCTGCACCACGATGGCCAGCGCGGCCGGGAACATGATCGCGCCGCCCAGGCCCTGGACGGCCCGGAAGATCACGATCCACGCCTCGGCGACGCTTCCCTTCGGGGTGAGCCCGCACAGCGCCGACGCGGCCGCGAACACGATGACGCCGAGCGTCACCATCGTCCGGTGGCCGACCGTGTCGGCCAGCCGGCCGCCGAAGGCGAAGAACGCGGCCAGCGTCAGCAGGTAGGCGTTGACCGCC
>DASYXX010000353.1:0-3350 GCA_035934395.1 Streptosporangiaceae bacterium | reverse complement strand
GCAGGCGCTCGAAGCCGCCCGGGCGGCCCAGGGGCACATCGGCCGCGCCCGCAGGCTGGCCACCGATCCCGAGGCGGCGCGACGGCGGGCCGAGGTGCTGCGGGTTCCGCTCGAGGTCGCCGCGAGCCGGCCCGGCGGCGGCCTGGGCCACGCGCTCGCGGCGGCGGCCGCCCTGGTCTCCGCGGCAGAGGCGGAGGCCGCCGCGGTCACGGAAGAGCTTGACGTGCCGGAACGTGACGCGCTGCGCCGGGCCTTCGGCGAGGGCTCGACGGGCAAGGGCGTGGCGACCGCGGTGCGCGGCGCGGCCGGCGCGCTTAAGGAACTCGAGGACCGGCAGAAGTCGCGGGCCACCAGGGTAAAGCGGGACTCGCTCGACCGGGCGCTGCTCGACCTGGCGAGCTTCTACCGCGACGTGCTCGCCGTCCAGTTCGGCGCGGACGTGGAACTCGCCAACGAGGCCCAGGCCGACGAGCTGAGGCAGATCGCGGCCGCCGCGCCGCCAGGGTCGACCGTCCGCAAGATCGAGGCGATCATGAAGTGCCGGGAGCGCCTGACCGCCAACGTCGCCCCGCTCCTCGCGGTCGAGGAGCTAACCCTGGCCCTATCCGCCCGCTGACCGCGGCGGCTCGCCGGTGAACGACGCGTAGACGCCCTGGTGGAGTCGCTGCCAGCGCCCAGCACGCACCAGAGCTTCCATGCGGCGAGGGCCAAGCCCGGCCGACGAGGCTTGCCAGCTGGCGATCACGCCGGACTGCAGCCTTAACAGCGGCAGGCACGCCGGAGATAGTTGTTTCCTCATATGGCGCAGTTTGCGGCCAGAGTCTGACACTTGTGGCCAAGGCCGACAGGCGTGCGAGCAACCAAAGCGCGGCTGGGGCGTGCAATAGGTGTGGGCAACCTGTACACGAGAACCCGGGACGGCGCGAGGGGCTCAGACGGGGGACAGGGAGCTGGTGGCTTCATGGCGGTCACCGACGGACATCAGCAGCCTGGCTTACACGATGTGGCCGGGCTGTTCCGCGAGCGGCACGCGGAACTGGTACGGCTGGCGGCGCTGGTGGTGGGAGACCGGGCGACGGCGGAGGACGTCGTGCAGGACGTGTTCGCCCGGCTCTGCGCCAGGAACCTGCTGCCCGACCAGGAGCACTCCCTCGCCTACGTGCGCGCGGCGGTGCTCAACGGCTGCCGCAGCGTGCTGCGCCGGCGGGCGCTCGTGCGCCGAATCGGGGGCGCGCGCGATCTCGACCGGTCCGACGCCGCGCCCGACTCGGCCGAGGACGAGGTGATCCTGGCCGAGGACCGCCGGCAGGTTCTCGCGGCTCTGGCCTCGCTCCCGGTCCGTCGCCGCGAGGTGCTCGTGCTGCGCTACTGGCTCGGCCTGTCCGAGGCGGAGATCGCGTCGATGATGGCGATCAGCAAGGGCACCGTGAAGTCGAACGCCGCGAGAGGCCTGGCCGCGCTGGCCCGCCGGCTGGGGGAGGATTCATGACCAGGACCGAGGCAAGGCTGGCCGACGCGCTCGACGCCGCGGCGCGTGCGCTGCGCGAGGACACGCTGCACCCGCTCCTGATCCCGCGGCGCCAGCGACGCCACCCGGCCTGGACCGCGCCGGCCGCCGCCGCGGCGAGCCTGCTCCTTGTCGTCGGCGTCGCGGCGGCCGTGGCCGGGTACCTGCCCGGGTCGGTACGCCCTGCCTCGCTGCCCCGCTACTACGTGGAGGCGGATCGACACGGTGATCTTCCCGTGGTCCGGTCGACCGCGACCGGAGCGGTGACCGCCAGGGTCCAGGTTCCGCACCTCGGTCGTCCGCTGGGACCGTACCTGGTGACCGCCGCGGCCAACGGGCTGTTCTTCACTGTCGTGCCTGCGGCGACCGGGGTACGGATCTACCGGTTCCGGCTGACGGCCGCGGGCCGGGTCAGCAGCCTCAAGGCGCTGCCCGGGGTGCTCCCCGGCCAGATGGCTCCGCGATCCGTCGCGGCCTCGCCCGACGGATCGCGGGTCGCGGTCGCGCTGATACCCAGCGCCATTAGCTATCCCGCGCCCTGCGGCGTAGAAGGCACGTGCCCGGTCCCGGGGAGCGCCGGGCAGGATGACCAGATCGACGTCGTCGACGCGGCCACCGGGGTGACGAGCGTATGGCAGGGAGGAATCGGACAGAACTACCTGTTCAGCGTCACCAACCTCTCCTGGACCGGCAGCGGCAATGAGCTCGTGTATTACGGGGAGTGGTGTTCGCAGGCTGACCCGCGGGTGAGCTCGCAGACAGGCTCGACCGTACTCTCGGTCACGTCCTGCGAGGTGGGGACGGGGAAGGCAGAAGTCTGGGCGCTCGACCCGGCATCCAGAGGCGGTTCGCTGACCAGCGGGCGCCGCCTGTTCAGCCTCTCGGCGGCTTTCTCCTACCTCCCGCAGGTCCTCATCAGCCCGGACGGGACGACGCTCACCGCACTGGCGCTGACCGGCCGGAAGAACCGCGTCGGCACGCCGGAGCATCTGTCGGTGGAGCAGATCTCCGTGGCGACAGGGAAGCTCTCGGGCGTGCTCTACCGCCAGGACCTGGCCCGCGCCGCCACGGTGAACGGCAAGCCCGCGTTCGTGTACCCGATCGCGCTCAGCGCGGATGCCGTCGGCCAGCACTGGCTGCTCAGCAGCGGCTTCTGCGACACCAGCGGGAACTGTGGGGGCGGGCTCAACGGCTGGATCGAGGGTGGGCGGCTGGTGCCGCTGCAGCCCGCCGACGGGAGCGTGGCCAGCGAGGACTGGTGATGTTACGGCGCCGGTGGCCGGCTGAGCCTGCGGGCTAGCGGGACGGCGCCGCGTTACGGATAAATACGGGCTACAAGGCGGTCGCCGTGATCGTCCCGTAACCTGGGCATGTGGGCATGATGATGGCGGTCAGCTTCGAGCGCAGCGGTCGGCTCTACTACCTGGACCCGGGGCCGTACACGCCGACCGTCGGGGACAAGGTGCTTGTGCCCACCGACGCGGGCCCGGAGGTCGCCGAGTGCATCTGGGCGCCGCAGTACGTGGACGACGAGATCGCGGGGCTGCCCGTGTGCGCGGGGCTGGCCAACGAGGAGCACCTGAGCCGCGACGAGGCCAACCGGGCCCGGCGCGCGGAAGGGCGGGTGGCCGCGCGGCGGCTGGTGCGCGAGCACGACCTGCCGATGAAGGTCGTCGCCGTGGACTACCTGGACTCACCGGACGTGTTCACGATCTACTTCAGCGCGCCGCGCCGGGTCGACTTCCGCGCGCTGGTCCGGGACCTGGCCGGGCGGCTGCACGCCCGGGTGGAGCTGCGCCAGATCGGGCCGCGGGACGAGGCCCGCCTGCAGGGCGGGATCGGG
>DASYXX010000333.1:0-3489 GCA_035934395.1 Streptosporangiaceae bacterium | reverse complement strand
ACGGAAGTACTCCTGGTGCGGCGAGGCGTGGAAGACGTGGATCGCGATGTAGGCGCTGCCGCGGCCGTGGGCGGTGGACAGCCAGGGGTCATCGCCGGGGGTGACCCGCACCTCGATGGGGAAGCTGATCCGCCAGTCCCGCCGCGCGAACAGGGATCGCACCTCGCCCAGCACGTCGGCCAGGGACTCGCGCGGGACCGCGTACTCCTGCTCCTTGAAACGCACCCGCCGCGGGCTGGTGAACACCTTGTACGCCGCGTCGACGTAGCTGCGCGACCCGAGGGCCCGGCCGGCCACGCCGTTGACAGTCTTGATCACCGCTGGGACCGCGTGGCCGAGCCTGCACGTCACGCCGAACACCGTGTTCGACAGGAACTCGTCATCGACCAGGTAGCGCAGCCTGCCGAGCGGCCGCGGGGGCCCGGGGGACCGGTTGTTGCGCTTGGTCAGGCAGCCCTCGGTGTGCGGGAACCAGTAGAACTCGAAGTGCTCGTTCACCGAGGTCAGCTCGTCAAGCCGGGAGATCACCTCGGACCAGCGCATCGGCTCCTCGCGCGCCTCGAGCAGGAACGCGGGCACGACCCGGAACGTCACGGCGGTCAGCACCCCGAGCGCGCCCAGGCCGACGCGCGCGGCGTCGAAGAGGGTGGGCCGGGTCTGGGAGGCCCGGCCCTCCGGGCTGACACCGCAGGTGGCGAGCGTCCCGTCGGCCAGGACCAGCTCCAGGCCGGCCACCTGGGCGGCCATCCCGCCGACGTCGCGGCCGGTGCCGTGGGTCCCGGTCTGGATCGCCCCGGCCACGGTCTGGACCTGGATGTCGCCCATGTTCGCGAGCGTGAGCCCGCGCCGCAGCAGTTCCGCGTTGAGCGCGTGCAGCGGGCAGCCCGCCTCGACGGTGGCCAGCCCGGCCGCCGCGTCCACCGACCTGACCCGGGTCAGACCCTGCGGGCGGAGCAGCACCCCGTCGGTGACCGCGGCAGGCGTGAACGAGTGCCCGGTGCCGGTCATCCGCACGGTCAGGCCGTCCGCGGCCGCCTTGCGGACCTCGTCGGCCACCTCGTCCGCCGAGCGCGGCGTGGCGACCCGGCGCGGTCGCGCCGACTCGTTGCCCGCCCAGTTGCGCCACGCGGGCCCGGCCGCCGGCCGGTCACTCGTGCCCATCGACCCATTGTGCAGGCTCGGGCCGGCGCAGCCCCGGTTCCCGCTCCCTAAGCTGCGTCACGCTCTGCCAACCTCCGCCATGACGGTATATCAGCGCTGCCGCGTTGTTCTTCCCGAGTTGGCGCCGCGCCCTACAAAGCGCCACAGGGCCGGGTTAGGGTGTATCGCGATGACGCGACGCCTGATCCGGCCCCGGCTGATCCAGCGCTGGCTGGTCCAGCACAGGGGACCACGCGCCACCGCCGTGAAGGCGATGACGCCCGCGCTGGGCGTGGTGGCGGGCTGCAGCGCGATCCTGCTGATCGCCGTCGGCGTCCAGGCCCGGATCGTGATGCCCCCGCCCGGCGGGTCGGCCGGTCCCCCCAGGATGACGGCGGCCCAGATAGCGCGGGACGCTGGCACGTTCCAGCAGATCATCCTGCCCGACCTGCTGGTCGTCGCGCCGGCCGGGATCACCGGCCAGCAGCTGACCCGGCTGAGCCGGATAACCGGCGTCCGGCACGTGATCGCCTTCGACGGCGCGCGGATCAAGGCCGGTGACCGGCCGGTCAACGTCATCGGGGTGAACCCCGCCACGTTCCGGTCCTGGGTGCCGCTGCGGACCGCCTCCAACCAGGCGTTCTGGACCGCGCTGGCGAGCGGGCAGTTCGCGGCGTCCGATGTCGCGCGCAGGAGCCTCGGCCTGGTCATCGGGGACAGCTACGAGCTGACCGGCAGCACCTCGCAGGCGCTGACGTTCGGTGCCGCGGCCTCCTTCGGCATCACGGGCGTCGACCTGCTCGTGAACACCCAGACCTCACGCGAGCTCGGCCTCGTGCAACGGGTCGCGGCGCTGATCAGCGCGCCGGCCGACCGGCTCTCGACGTTGCTGGCCAGGGTCTCCCGCGTGCTCGGGCGGTCCAGCAAGATTGTCAGCCTGCGCCAGCAACAGCAGCAGCAGCCGGTCATCGACGTCGGCTCCGGCCAGCAGCCGACGACGTACCTGCAGCTGTTCCAGGAGTCCGCCGCCAGGTACTGCCCCGAGCTGTCCTGGACGGTGCTCGCCGCCATCGGCCAGATCGAGAGCGCCGACGGGACCAACGTCGGCCCGTCCCCGGCCGGCGCACTCGGGCCGATGCAGTTCCTGCCGTCCACCTGGGCGGTCTGGGGCATCGACGGGTTCGGGCAGACCGGGCCGCCGGACATCATGAACCCCTATGACGCCGTGCCGTCGGCCGCCCGGTACCTCTGCGCCGCAGGAGCCTCGCAGGGCAGGAGCGGCCTGGCGGCCGCCATCTTCGCCTACAACCACGCCGACTGGTACGTCACCGAGGTGCTCGCCCTGGCCAGGGAGTACGCGGCCACCTACGGCTGACGAGCCTGGTTGGATGGTCCTATGCCGTCCTATGACGCCTTCCTGCTCGTGTCCTTCGGCGGCCCCGAGGGCCGCGATGACGTGATCCCGTTCCTGGAGAACGTCACCCGCGGGCGCAACGTGCCGCGGGAGCGGCTGGAGCAGGTGGCTGAGCACTACTACCGGTTCGGCGGGGTCAGCCCCATCAACCAGCAGTGCCGGGACCTGCTCGCCGCGGTCGAGAAGGATTTCGCGGGCGGCGGCATCGACCTGCCGGTGTACTGGGGCAACAGGAACTGGGACCCGTACCTGACCAACGCGGTCGCCGCGATGGCCGCCGACGGCAGACAGCGCGCGATCGCGTTCGCGACGTCCGCCTACAGCTCGTTCTCCTCTTGCAGGCAGTACCTGGACGACATCGAGCGGGCGCGCGCGCGGGTGGGCCCGGCCGCCCCCCGGATCGACAAGCTGCGGCCGTACTTCAACCATCCGGGGTTCATCGAGCCGTTCGCCGATGCGGTGCGGGCCGCCGCCCGGACCCCGTCCGTTAGGAACGATGGTTTTGATCTTGTTTTTACGGCGCACAGCATCCCCGAGTCGATGGCCGCGGCCAGCGGGCCGGACGGGGGAGCGTACTCACGGCAGTTCGCGGAGGCCGCGCGGCTGGTCGCCGAGCGGACCGCGCCGCGATCATGGCGGCTGGCCTATCAGAGCCGCAGCGGCCCGCCGTCGGTGCCCTGGCTCGGGCCCGACGTCGGCGACTGCCTCGCCGACCTGGCCCGGTCCGGCTCCCGGGCGGTGATCGTGGTCCCGGTCGGCTTCACCTCGGACCACATGGAGATCGTCTTCGACCTGGACGTCGAGGCGGCCCAGGCCGCTGAGCGGCTCGGCCTCCCGCTGGCGCGGGCGGCAACGCCCGGCACCGACCCCCGGTTCGTCGCGATGATCACCGACCTGGTCCGGGAGCGGCAGGACGGGCGGCCGCCGCGGGCCCT
>DASYXX010000332.1:0-4244 GCA_035934395.1 Streptosporangiaceae bacterium | reverse complement strand
AGGCGCGGCCCGCGACGCCGGGCGCTGCCTGGAGCAGGCGCTGGCCATCTTCACCGAGCTGAAGCACCGCGACGCGGCCCAGGTGGAGGCCAGGCTCCGCGACCTCGCCGCCGGGCCACAGCGGCAGCTGCTGGCGGTCGGATCGCAGGCCTGGCGCGACGCCCGGTCCAGCCGCCAAGCCCGGTCACAGCGGGGCTCGTAACGTCCGGTGGCGACGTTCGGCGCTGACGGGTGGTCAGCCCGGTGGATTCAGAGCGGTCCGGCCTAACGTGCAGGGGGTATCGTGGTAATCAGCGGCTGGCAACGGCTGGGAGGAGAATCTCGTGATCATCGGACGTGCTGTCTGGCTTATTCGGGTAATCACCGCCACCGTATTCAGAAGGCCCGTTCCCCGGATCGTGGGCATGACCGACGAGACACCGGAGGACGAGCGACATCACTGGACCGAAGAGGAAATACGCAACGCCAAGGGAATGTGACCACGCGACGAGGTCACGGCGCGCCGCTGGGCCCTCATCAAGCATTGGTCGCTATCCGGCACTGGCATAGCGCCGGAGAGCGACCAGCCGAGGATCAGGGCAGGTTTTTTACGGCGTTATAAACAGCGAGTGCCGTCGAGCCGAGATGAGGACCTCGCATGTTAAGGCTGTTATCGTCGCCGTAGTGGTTGCTGGTGTCGGCGACAAGGTAGCCCCAGCCGCGACTGAGCTGCAGGTCCTGGAGCCACGGCCCGCCACTGGCGCCGGGGCCCATGTCACAGTGGAGATTTTCCTGGGCAAAGATGGAGAACGCGCTCTTCCAGGCATTGCCCGTGCAGTAGCGCATGAGCGAGCCGTTTACTGGTCGCAGTGGATCAAAGACCTCACTCGGGTAACCGAAAGCGTACAGGCCCTTCCAGTCCCAGGTGCCGTAGCCGAACTTGAACCCCTGGGATCCGGTGAGGTTCTCGACCCGCTGACCGGACCTAACCCGCAACGCGATGGCCGCGAAGTCATAGCCATGGAGGCTGAGGTTGAACCATAGATCGGGTACGTACTCCTTGTAGGCCGTCCATGTTCCGAACGGCTTGTAAACACTCCAGTTATCCGGCACGAACAGCCAGTCAGAATAAAAATGACGATGCCCATCGCTGACGCAGTGCCCGGCGGTCCAGATGGTATTGTTGTTTGGTGCCGAGATAACGGTGGCGGTACACCAGGCCAGACCGTGTGGTGCTCGGAAAAACAATTTTCCTATGGTCGTGGCCGGCGCGTCGACGTGGTTCGTCCACACCTTAGAGCGGGCCCCGGGCAGGACGGCCGGGACCTGCGCCGACTGAGTCCTGACGGTGGGAGACGATCCCGGCACGGAGACGGCAGGCCCGGCAGGCTCGGCGGGCAGCCTAGCCGGTGGGCTGACCGTCGTCGTTGCAGGTGTGACGGGATAAGCGCGTGCCTCGTGCAGTCGCTGGGGGGTCCAGAACGCACGGACCTGCGCGTCTGTCTCAGTAGAGATATGACCGATTGCGCCGAAGACCGAGGCAGGCGTCGGCTTCCCTGCCGACCGCGGACCAGCATCGGCGACGGCGCCGGCCGGCACGGCCAGCAGCACCGCCGCCGATACGGAGACGAAGACGATCCTTCGCATTGAGATCCTGGCCCGAAGACCTATGCGGTGTTGTGTCATGAGCCCTCCTTCGCGGGAAATGGGTCAGCCTCGCGCGGGTTGCGCGCGGCCGGGCCGAGATGACACTGGCGAGAAGAACCTGCCGCGGACCGCTAACGCTCGGCTAACACGGCGGCGTTAGCGGAGCGCTACCGGCCGATGCCCGTGGCGGGTGCACTCAGGTACACCCCCGGTTCGGGGTTCAGCGTCACTGCGCGCCCGGCCGCCGCGCGGCACACTGGGGGCAACGGTGAGCAACGCGGAGGGGCCAGACATGAGCGGCAGAGCAGCAGCCCCGGCACGCCGGCGCAGGGCCTGGTCCCGGATCACGGCGGGCGTCCGGGCGGCCACCCGGGGGGTGGCGTTCTTCGGGCTCATGCTGGGCGGGGCGGGCCTGGTGCTGGCGCTGGTCGCGCCGGTGCTGCTCGCCGGGGTCGGCATCGGGAGCCTGGTCGACCACGGTCCCGGCACGGACGTGCTGGCCGGCCCGGTGCTGCTGGTGGCCGCGCTGGCCGCGGGCCTGTTCCTCGCGCCCGGCGCCCTGCTGGGGATCCGCGGGCTGGCGATGCTCACCCGGCGGCTGTCCGGTGAGTGGGGCGGCGTGCCGATCGCCAGCCCGTACCGGCTGCCGCCCGGCGCCGGGCAGCTCGGCTTCTGGCGCCGGGTGAGCTGGCTGCTGGGCGATCCGGCGGGACGGCGGGACGTCCTCTGGTTCGCCGTGAACGCCGTCGGCGGCTGGACGCTCGCCGCCGCCCCGGCCGGGCTGATCGGGTACGGGCTGCTCTGCCTGCTCGGCGGCGACCGCGGGCACGCGGCGGTCGCCCCGCCGCCGGCCATCCCGGCCCACGAGCCGCCGCTGCTGCTCGCGTCGGGCGCCGTGTTCGTCGCCCTCGGGCTCTGGGCCGCCCCGTGGCTGCTGCGCGGGTACGGGCTGCTGGCCCGGCTCATGCTGGGCCCGAGCGGCGAGGCCGAGCTGGCGCTTCGCGTGGCCCACCTGGCCCAGACCCGGGCCGAGGCCATCGACACCGGCGCGGCCGAGATGCGCCGGATCGAGCGGGACCTGCACGACGGGGCCCAGGCCCGGATGGTGGCCATGGGCATGACCCTGTACGCCGCCGAGCAGCTGCTCGAGGACAACCCAGCCGCGGCCCGGGCGCTGCTGACCGAGGCGCGAGGATCCTCCGCGAAGGCGCTGGCCGAGCTCAGGGACCTGGTCCGGGGGATCAACCCGCCGGTGCTCGCCGACCGCGGCCTGGCCGAGGCGGTCCGCGCGCTGGCCCTGGACCTGCCGCTGCCGGTGCATTTCACCAGCGACCTGCCGGCCCGGCCGCCGGCGCCGGTGGAATCGGCGGCCTACTTCGCGGTCAGCGAGCTGCTGGCCAACGTCTCCAAGCACGCAGGCGCCAGCCAGGCCTGGGTCGACCTGCGGCACGAGCGCGGGATGCTGCGGATCGGCGTCAGCGACGACGGGGCCGGCGGCGCGGACCCGGCACGGGGCACCGGGCTGGCCGGCATCGAGCGCAGGCTCGCCGCGTTCGACGGCGTGCTCGCCGTATCCAGCCCGGCGGGCGGGCCTACCGTGGTGAACATGGAGATCCCGTGCGCGTTGTCATCGCCGAAGACCTCTTCCTGCTGAGGGACGGCCTGACCCGGCTGCTTGAGGCGCACGGCATGCAGGTCACCGCCGCCGTCGGCAACGGGGAGGACTTCGTGGCCGCGGTCACCGCGGAGCGGCCGGACGTGGCGATCGTCGACGTGCGGCTGCCGCCGGCCTTCACCGACGAGGGCCTGCGCGCCGCCCTCGCGGCCCGCCGCGCGGTGCCCGGCCTGCCGGTGCTCGTGCTGTCCCAGTACGTCGAGCAGCTGTACGCCCGCGAGCTACTGGCCGACGGCACCGGCGGGATCGGATACCTGCTCAAGGATCGCGTGCTGGACGGCGCCCAGTTCGTCGACGCGGTACGCCGGGTAGCCGCCCGGGGCACCGCGATGGACCCGGAGGTGATCGCCCGGCTGCTGGACAGCAACTCCGCCGACCGCGCCCTGGCCACGCTCAGCCCCCGCGAGCACCAGGTACTCGGGCTGATGGCCGAGGGCCGCTCCAACGCGGCCATCGCCTCCCGGCTGGTGATCAGCGAGCGGGCCGTCGCCAAGCACACGGCCTCCATCTTCCTCCGGCTTGGCCTGCAGCCCTCCGACGACGACAACCGGCGGGTCCTCGCGGTCCTGGCCTACCTGGGCCGCTGAGAGCGTCATCGGCCCGCCAGGTCGTAGACCGTCTCGCCGCCGACGGTCATCGCGGTGAAGTGGGCCTTCACCCACGCGGTGATCTGCGCTGCAACGCCGGAGCCGCCGCCGAAGCTGTCGGAGTTGGCGCCGACGAAGTAGTGGATCTCGTGGTCGGCGACGTACCGCTCGAACTGGGCGAGCGAACGGGAACCGGTCGGTCAGGTGGGCGTGCAGTCGCCGGACGCCCGGAGCGAGGTCGCGCTCCTCGTTGTGCACTGGGACGACGATCTCTACCTCGGGCGGGACGGCGCTGCCAGGAGCGATGACGGGTTCGGGCTCGAGAGTTCTGTCTGGCGATCTCATGGCCCCCAAGT
>DASYXX010000321.1:0-2973 GCA_035934395.1 Streptosporangiaceae bacterium | reverse complement strand
GTCTTCGAGCTGGAAGAGGAAGGTATCGTCCCGCTGCGTGCCCGCATTGCCGAGCGCCTGTCGCAAAGCGGCCCGACCGTGAGCCAGACGGTGGCCCGGATGGAGCGCGACGGCTTGATCCACGTCGAGGGCGACCGCCAGCTGTCGCTCAGCGAGACCGGGCGGACGCTGGCCATGCGGGTGATGCGCAAGCACCGGCTGGCCGAGTGCCTGCTGGTGGGCGTGATCGGGCTGCCCTGGGAAGAGGTTCACATCGAGGCCTGCCGCTGGGAGCACGTGATATCCGACACCGTCGAGCGCAGGCTTGTGGAGCTTCTGGACTACCCGGTCCGCTGCCCGCACGGGAACATAATTCCCGGGCTGGCCGAGCTCGGCATTCCGGCCGACGCCAGCGAGCAGGCGGTGGTGGCGGGCCGAGAGCATTCCGTGGCCATGACAGTGATCGCGTCGCGGCACGCGGAACCGGTCGTCGTGCGCCGGATCAGCGAACAAGTCCAGAGTGATGCGGCGCTGATGCTTAAACTCAAGAACATTGGGATACAACCGGGGCGCGAGGTCAAGCTCGCGGCCAGCGACCATGGTGTACGGGTGACAGGTGAGAATGGGATCGGCGATCTGGAGGCGGAGCTGCCGCGCGAGGTCGCCGCGCACGTCTTCGTCACGAGGTCCTAATCGATGCATCTGCAGCTCCGATCCCTGTTACCTGGCCTGTCGCGGGGCAGGTCGCGGGGCGGTTCCGGGATGACCGCGCGCTCTGCCGGAGCGGCCGCCGTGCAAGCGTTCCACGGCCCGGCGGACATCCTGGAGCAGCTGCAGATGGCGGTCGTTGTCACCGACCGGGGCTGCAACCTGCTGTACGCGAACTCGTTCGCCGCGTCGCTGCTCGGGTTCCCCGACGACCCCGCGCACCTGGTGGGCCGGTCGCTCGTCTCCCTCGGGTTCGAGGAAGGCGACGCGCGACGGGTCACTGACCTGGCGACCCAGGTGCTGCACGGCCGGGAGTGGGAAGGGACCTTCGCGAGCCAGCACGTGGACGGCTCCCGGGTCTTCATCAGGGCGCGCGCGGTCCCGCAGCGCCTGCCGTCCGGCGAGATCAGCGGCATCGCCATCATGGCCGCTGATGCCACCCGCCGCAGCAGCCGGAGCGAGCGGGACCGGCTCCGGCTGCTGGAGCGCATCGGCGAGCGACTGGCCCGCTCGCTCGAGCTCGACGTGACGCTGCGGCAGGTCGCCGAGACGCTCGTGCCGCAGTTCGCCGATCACTGCCTGGTGGACCTGTTCCAGGGCGACAAGCTGGTACGCAAGGCGCAGCTGCACTCCCGGGGCTGGATGCCCGCCCCGGGAACCTGGGCCCAGGTGGGCGAGCAGATCGTCTACCCGGAGGGTCACTTCTGCCAGCAGGCGATGGCGCGCAGGGACACGGTCGTGGTGGCCGACATGGGCGAGCAGCGGTTCCCCGCGCCGAGCGAGGCCAGCCTCGAGCAGGGCCACGACGTCGGCCTCACCTCGGTGATCGCGACGCCGCTCATCGCCCGCGGCGAGCTGCTCGGCGTGATGAGCCTGGCGCTGTCCAGCCTGACCGACCGCGACGAGTGGAACTACGGCGCCGACGACGGGGACTTCCTCAGCCTGATCGGGAGCAGGGTCGCGATCGCGATCGACAACGCGATGCTCTTCGAGGAGGAGCGCCGCACCGCGCTGGCGTTCCAGACCAGCCTCCTGCAGCGCGACCCCCCGGTGGTCGACGGCCTGGAGGTCGCCTACAAGTACGTCCCGGCCAAGCCGCTGGAGACCCACGGTCAGGGGATCCAGACCCAGGTCGGCGGCGACTGGTACGACATCATCCCGCTGTCGGCGGGGCGCGTGGGCATCGTCATCGGCGACGTGGAGGGACGCGGCGCCCGCGCGGCGGCGATCATGGGCCAGCTCCGGGCCGCGCTGCGTGCCTTCGCCCAGGACGACAAGCCGCCCGCGGAGATCCTGCGCAGGCTCGACGACTGGTGCCGGACGCTGGAGCCCACCTATGCCGAGGCGCACGGCTTCGCCGCCGCCGACCCGCCGATCGTGAGCTGCACCTACCTGGTCTACGACGCCTGGTCCCGGACCCTGTCGTTCGCCAACGCGGGCCACGACGCGC
Organism: Streptosporangiaceae bacterium; assembly: GCA_035934395.1. GTDB lineage: Bacteria > Actinomycetota > Actinomycetes > Streptosporangiales > Streptosporangiaceae > JASHPR01. The sequence goes on along the minus strand of DASYXX010000321.1, from coordinate 836 downwards.
CGCTCCTGATCACCGACCACGAGGTCGGCCAGATGGAGATCGAGCACAAGGGCCTGCTGCTGGGCGTGCGCGGGAAGGGGATTCCCGGCCTTCCGACCTACCGCGAGGAGACGCGTTACCTCGCCCCGGGCTCGGCGCTCGTGCTGTACACCGACGGCCTGACCGACCGCCGCCAGCGCGCGGACGGCGGCGGGCACTACACCGAGGCCGAGGCGCTGCAGATGCTCCGCGACGCGGTCCGCGCGGTGGCCACCGAGAGCGTGGAGGCCATCGCCGAGGCGGCCGAGAAGGCCGTGCCGGGGGAGATCGACGACGACATGGCGATCGTCGTCGTCCGTACCTCCCCCGTGGACCTCGCGTTCCTGGAGAAGACCTTCGCCGCCGAGCCGATCCGGGTCTCCGAGGCCCGGCGGCTGGCTCATCAGACGTTCACCGCCTGGGGCATGGACATCGACCAGGCGGACCTGGCCTGCCTGCTGGTGTCCGAGGTGGTGACGAACGTGGTGCTGCACGCGGCCGTCTCGCCAGCTCCCCGGCACGAGTTCACCATGGAGTCCGCCCTCACGTCGGGTCCCGGGATCCTCGACGACTGGTCGGGCTCGCCGCTCGCCGACGACTTCCCCGTCCCCATGGGCGGCCGGGAGTTCACGCTCCGGCTGCGCCGCGGGGAGAGCGCGGTCTGGGTGGAGGTCTTCGACCCGGACCTGCGGCTGCCCCGGATCCGCAGCGCGGGCGAGAACGACGAGGGCGGCCGCGGGCTCTACCTGGTCGACCAGCTTGCCACCCGCTGGGGTTCCCGGCCGACCCAGGACGGCAAGGCCGTCTGGTTCGAGATC
>DASYXX010000318.1:0-2623 GCA_035934395.1 Streptosporangiaceae bacterium | reverse complement strand
CGGCGGTCTGCGTCGTCGTGCTGGGCGTCACGATCTGCGTGGGATAGCGGCGGCGCGCCGGATGCCGCGCGTCGCCCCGGTCCCGGCCGTCACTTCGGGTCGACCAGGTCCGTGATCGGGCTCACGCCTGCCTCGCGCCGGCGCAGCCGCCGGGACAGAACGGCCACGTACCACAGCAGCGCCAGGCCGAACCCGTATCCGATGAACTTGTCCGAGCCGTAGAAGATCGCTGGCACCGACAGGACCAGCATGATCACCACGGTGTAGGCGAGCACGAAGACGATGACCGGCCAGGCCCAGCGACCGAGCGAGAACGTGCCGGGAATCGCGTCGGTGGTCCGCCGCTTGACGGCGTAGGCCACCGTGATCAGGAAGTAGATGATGTACGGGATGATCGACGTGGCGCCGACAAGGGTGCCGTAAGCACTGGGCTGGTTGTAGCCGTAGATCAGCACGCCGATATCGATGACGCCGAAGACCAGGAGCGCGACGATCGGGGTCTGCGTGGCCTTGTTGACCCGGCGCAGGAAGCCGGAGAACGGCAGCATGTTGTCCCGCGCGAGCGAGTAGACCAGCCGCGCCTGGGCGCCCGCCCCGACCACCAGGATCGCGAACATCGAGAACACCACGAACGCGATGAACACCTTCACCAGCCAGGACGGCAGCCAGTAGCCCGCGATGACGAGCAGCGGCGTGCCGCTCGCCTCGACGGCGTGGATGGACGGGATCGCCACCGTGAACCCGATAAGCGCGATCATGCCGAGGACCACCGAGCCCGCCACGGCCCAGATCACCCCGCGGGGCACGCTGCGCCTCGGGTTGACCGCGTCCTCCGACATGTCGGCGGCCAGCTCGAACCCGACCAGCGTGAACGCGCCGATGAGGCCGGCCAGGGCGAACGAGTACAGCAGCGGGCTGCCGCCGGGGTTGGTGGTGTTCCCCAGGATGCTGAACCCGTACGGGGACGGCTTGCTGTGCGCCGCGAACAGCGCGAACAGCAGCACGCCGAACACCACGGTCCCGATGATCTCGGTGAACACGGCGATGTTATTGACCCGGGCGGCGACCTGCACGCTGATGATGTTGACGATCACCGGAAGGATCATCAGCATGATGGCCACGGCGAGCACCAGGTGCGCATTTTTGGTTGGGTCGACGTTGAACTCGCTGACCAGCAGAGGCGAGGCGGCCAGCAGCATGATCGCCCCGCCGCCGACCGTCATGTAGAGCAGCCCGAAAAAGCCGACGAACCAGCCGTACGTCGAGTTGACCAGCCGCGCGCTCCACTGGTAGGCGTAGCCGGCCAGCGGGATCCTCGTGCCGAGCTCGGCCACGATGAACGCGATCATCAGGTTGCCGGCCCCGACGATCGGCCAGGTCCAGATCGAGGCCGGGCCCCAGTGGGTGAGCGCGAAGCCGTAGTTCAGGAAGATGCCGGTCGTGATCGAGATGATCGAGAACGCGATCGCGAACATGGAGAAGAAGCGCAGCGATCGCCGGAGCTCGGGCTTGTAGCCGGCTCGCTCGACGATCGCCTCCTCCGAGTCGGCCGGAACGCCGGTCGCGACCGGGCCGATAGGTTCCCCTGCGGTGGTGGACATGCATACCCTCCCGCCCGGATCGTGGCGATACACTACCCCGGATGGTAGACGGACGTCCGACAAAAAAACAGCATTGTGAGCGAGCCGAGGGGCGCCCCGAGGCGAGCGGGATGCACTGACTGACTGACCTCCATGCCGAAGATCGTCGACTGGGATGCCAGGCGGGACGAGATCCTGTCCGCCACCTGGCGCGTGATAGCGCGCGACGGGATCGCCAAGGCCACGATCAGGGCGATAGCCCGCGAGGCGGGCTGCTCCCGGGGAATCCTGGCGCACTACTTCGACGATAAGGCCGACATCCTCGGGTCCGCGCTGGTGATGTCCCACCGCCGGGTGGCGGCGCGGATGGACGCCCACGCCGCGGGGCTCACCGGCCTCGGCGCGCTGCGGGTCGTCATGCTGGAGGCGCTGCCCCTCGACGAGCGCAGAGACCTCGAGGCGCAGATCGAGATCAGCTTCTGGGGCCGTGCGCTGGGCACGGCGGAGCTCAGGGACCTGCAGCACACCGAGTTCGACCGGCTCTGCGCCCGGCTGCGCCGGCATCTGGCCGAGGCCCGCGACCGCGGTGAGCTGGCCGGCAGCGTCGACCTCGATCTCGCCACCCACCAGCTGGTCGTGCTCATCGACGGCGTGAGCGCGGAGCGCGTGCTCTACCCCGGGCGGGTCGCGCCGGTCCGCCAGGTCGAGATGCTCGACGCGCTGCTCGACAGCCTTCGCGCCGGCCCGGCCGACGATCCCGCGCCCTCGGGCCGCCAGGTTCGGACGTCACCCCGGCGGGTAACCCGTCGATAGACGTTCGGCCCTGCTCGCGGAGCCTGCTCCCGCGGCAGCGGGCTGACGGGGGTCATCCCGCAACGGGGGCAGCACGGGGGAGGTCAACGGCGTGGCCGCGTTCGGCGTGAATCGGTGCCGTGCCCATCGGGAGCCGCCTGGAGGCCCGGCGGTCTCCGGCGCGAAGCCGGGCCCGCAGGCGCCGTGAGCCGCGTCAGGCCGACCGGGGCGCGTCCCCGGCCGACTTCCGT
>DASYXX010000307.1:0-5931 GCA_035934395.1 Streptosporangiaceae bacterium | reverse complement strand
TTCCACCTGACGAGTTCCGCGTCCTCGGGAACGGCCACGCCGGGATGTTCCCTGTCGCTGGCCACGTATCCGTCAAGTGACATGCCCATTTGCAGTGTTACCCGTCGCATGTGAGCCTCCAGCTCAGCGTCGTCGGGCATGTAGACGCGCCGGGCCGGAAAGCTCATCGGTCCGCGGCGCGGGTACTGTGATCTACCGGTCAGCGCGGACACGGAGGGATGCAGGGTGCGCGACTTCGACGACCTGGTCCGCCGGTACCGGCGCGAGCTGCACGTGTACTGCTACCGGATGCTCGGGTCCTTTGATGACGCCGAAGATCATGTGCAGGAGGTGCTCCTGCGTGCCTGGCGCTCCCGGGACCGGTTCCAGGGCCGGTCGAGCCCGCGCACCTGGCTGTACCGGGTCGCCACCAACGCCTGCCTGGACACGCTGCGCCGTGAGGCCCGCCGGGCCGTGCCCGCGCCGTCCAGCGGACCGCAAGGCTCGGGACCGTCGATCGCCGCGATGCCGTGGGTGCAGCCGTACCCGGACGCGCTGCTGGACGAGGTGGCCGCCGCCCAGCCGGACCCGGAGGCGGTGGCGGTGAGCCGGGAGACGATCTCGCTCGCCTTTCTGGCCACGATTCAGCTCATGCCACCGCGCCAGCGTGCGGTGCTGATCCTGCGCGACGTGGTCGGATTTCCGGCCGCGGAGGTCGCCGAGGTGCTCGACATGAGCCTCCCGGCGGCCAACAGCGCGCTCCAGCGCGCCCGCAGAACGCTGCGCGATCAGTGGCCGGATGGGCGGCTGGACTGGGCACCACCCGCCGAGCCCGATCCGGGGCAGCGCCGCCTGCTCCAGCGCTTCATCGACGCGCATGAACAGGCCGACCCGGAGGCACTGATCGCCATGCTGCGCGACGACATACGACTTGCCATTTCCCCCCTGGTCGGCGAGTGGAACGGCGAGCAGGACGTGGGCGACGCGCTCCGCGGCGGCATGAGCGCCCTCGGCGAGTGGCGCTGCCTGCCGATCATGGCCAACGGACAGCCGGGCGTGGCCGGGTACCTCCGCCGTCCTGGCGAGACCGCGTACTCTCCGTTCTCGCTGACCGTCCTGCGTTTCGAACACGGCCGCCTGGCCGACATGGCCGCCTTCGAGCAGCCCTCGATGTTCCCCGCGTTCAACCTCCCCGCCAGCCTAGGACCGACCCCGAAAGACCCGAGAACCCTGCCTTACTAGATCAAGACCGCGGCCTGGACACCCCGATGAATGCCCGGTCAGAGCCGGAGGAGGTGGTCCCGGCCCTGCTGGGCGTACTCGGCTTCCAGGGCGGCCTTGCGGTTCGCCGTCATCGGCACATACCCCTCGCCGGCCGCTTCGTAGACCGGGTCGGCCAGCATTATCCCGGTGCCGATGCCGCTACTGAGCAGACGAACGGCCGGCGTCGCGATCCGACAGGCGTTACTGGTGAAAGTCCTGCTCGGGCACGGATCGCGGCTGGCGCGCCGGGGCTGGCTGCTGCACGCGGCTGGTAGCAGCGAGCAGGGAGGCGCCCAGCACGGCGCCGGCGAAACCGATGCCGCGCAGCACGCCCGCGGCGCTCCCGGGCACCTGCTCGGAGAAGACGGTCAAGCCCGCGAGTATAGACGCGACGTTGGCCAGCAGGGTCGACACGCCCGCCGTAGCCAGTGCCGTCCCCCGCTGGAAGGAAAGCTGCAAGCACACGAAGGCAAGGCCGTGACAAAGCAGGAGCAGCCCCCAGAACAAGAGCACGGGACGGGCGGCGTCGAGGGCTGCCTTGGTTGCGACGTTGCCCGCTGAATAGAGCAGGCCCGCTGCGGCTGCGAGCCCGGCGCCGGGCCTGAGCACCGCGGCCCCGGGAACCGCCGCGAGCCCGGCGAGGAGCATCGTGGCCAGCGCCCACAGCAGCGGTCCGGCGGAGCCGGGCGTAGCCGCACGGGAGGCCCCTGCCGACAGTGACACGCCGAGCAGCACCAGGCCGCCGACGGACGCGGCCACGGCCACCCGCTCCGGCCGGGACAGGCTGCCGCCGCCGCGGCGAACCAGCAGGGCGAGCAGCCCGACGCCGCCGGCCAGGGTGGCCTGCACCAGCGAGAGCGGGGCGAAGCGCAGCGCGGCGATGTAGAGCGCGAGGCCGGTGACCCCCGTGATCAAGCCGCCGAGCCACCGCCGGCTGGTGAACAGGTAGCGCAGCGACCTCACGGGATGGCGCAGGGCCAGGGCGGGCAATGCGGACGACGCCGAGTGCTGGAGATACACGCCGCCGCTGATGGCTGCAGTCGACAGCAAGGCCAGGGCAAGACCGACCGCGAGGTTCATGATCTGTCACTCCGGGGTGGCCGCCGTCGCCCGGCGCTGGGAGCGCAGAGCAAAGAGCACGCTCAGCGCCACGATTCCGATCGTGAACCACAGGCTGTAGTGGGAGACCGTCCTGGCCGCGACGACGGCGTGGTGACCCAGCGTGTACCCCAGCCCGGCGAGCAGGCCGGCCCACAGCACAGCGCCGATCAGGTCCAGGACGAGGAACGTGGCGAGCCTCATCCCAGCCCAGCCGGCTATGACATAGATGACCGCCCGCGGGACGGGGAGGAAAGAGCTGGCCACCACCGCTGGCCAGGTGAACCTGCGGCCGGCCCGCCGGGCGCGCGCCATGTGCTTGGGCGCGCGCCGGCCGCCCGGCAGAGCCATGATGAACCGCTCACCCCACAGCCGCCCCGCCCACCAGTACAAGGCGTCGAACTTCATCAGGCCCGGAATCGCGGCGAGCAGCACCACGGCCAGCGTTCCGTTCCCGGCCCTGGCAAACGCGCCGGCCGCGATAATCGATTCGGTGCCGCCATTCAGCAGTTCAGCCACTACCGGGTGAGTGCCGACCAGCGACACCCGCAACGGCAGCAGGACCCAGTAGAACAACCCGCTGACCACGATGCCCAGCCAGCAGAAGATGTCCGCTGCCCGCGGCTTCCCCTGCCAGGGCAACCGCGGGTCATTCCACGTGTCCGCCTTCCCCGGCGCGGCTGCCGCAGCGGAGTTTCCGGCCTGGGCGGGTTCCGTCTCCGGGACGCTCATGAGGCACAACTCTCCTAACGTCGGGCGCACCCGTGAGCGCCGGCTACCAGGACAACGCACGCAATCACCCAGCCCGCGGGCACAGCGTAGCCGCTGCGCTGAGACCCAGGCTGGCCCTCACTCAAGTGTGTGCGGGTAGCCGCGCCGCGGAGATCGGGATTAATGTCACTAGGATGGCGGGGCTGAAAAGCAGCCCGGCAGACCTGTGCAAGGGCGCGGCCTTGGTGGCTCTAGATCGTCGTCTCCGCCCGCTCGATGGTATTCGCGCGCTTGCCGTCGCGGCGGTGCTCGCCACTCACGCCGGTATCCCGTTCCTGCCCGGCGGTTTCATCGGCGTCGATGTGTTCTACGTTCTCAGTGGCTTCCTGATCACGTCCCTGCTGTACGACGAGCTGGCGGTCACGGGACGGATCGACCTCGGCCGGTTCTGGACGCGCCGTGCGCGGCGGCTGCTGCCCGCGGCGCTAGTCATGATCGTCGCGGTGGTCGCGGCGCGCCCGCTGTTCGTTCCGGATTCGGTCGCCGGGTTGCGCGGGGACGCGATAACGGCGGCGCTGTGGTCCAGCAACTGGCGCTGGGCGCTGGCGGGCACGGACTACTTCGCGCAGGGCGGGACGGCGTCACCGCTGCAGCACACCTGGTCGCTAGCGGTCGAGGAGCAGTTCTACCTCGTCTGGCCGCTGCTCCTGCTCGTGTGCCGCGCGGTGAAACGGCGCCGCCTGCTGACGCTCTCCCTCACGGGCGTGGCCGCGTCCGCGGTTGCCACGTATGCCCTGGCGCGCGTGGCCAGCCCGGGACGGGTCTACTTCGGTACCGACACGCGCGCCCAGGAACTGCTCGTCGGCGCGGCCCTGGCCGCGCTGCTGGCGCCGACCTGGCGATGGCGCAGCGCCACACCGCCCGGCCAGCGGTCGCCCCAGCCCGCCGCACGCGGGCCGCTGCCATTACTGCTGTCGGTCTGCGGGCTCGCGGCGCTGGCCGGCATCGCGACGACCGCCGACGGCGCCCCCGGCGAGTTCCGGAACGGCCTGCTGCTGCTCACGGCCCTGGCCGCCGCGGCGCTGGTGGCCGGCGTCGTCCTCGACTCCGGGCACGCGGTGGCGCGGCTGCTGTCGACCCGCCTTTTCGTCGGCACCGGGCGCATTTCCTACGGCCTGTATCTCTGGCACTGGCCGGTCGACCTCGCCCTTGACGGCGAGCGCACCGGCCTGCACGGCTACCCGCTCGCCGCGCTGCGCGTCGCGGTCACCGCCGCCCTCGCCGGCGCCTCGTTCGTCCTGATCGAGCGTCCCGCGCGGCGCGTCCGGGTGCGCCCGCGGCGGGTGCTCCCCGCCGCCGCCGCGGGCGTCGCCGCCGTACTCGTCGTCGCGGCCCTCACCGCACCCGCCGCGCTGCCGCAGGCCGCGGTGGTATCGCCGCCCGCGGTCGTACCACCGCCCGGGGGCGCGGTCGGTGCCCCCACTTGGTTGTGGGCTAGGCCGGCGCCACGATTGCCCCCACCCGTGCCACGAACCGCCGCCCGGCAGGGCCCGCTGACGGTCTCCGTGTTCGGGGACTCCGTTTCGCTGACGCTGGCGCTCTACCTGCCGCCGACGCCGGGCATCCGGTTCACCGACCACTCGGTGCTGGGCTGCGGCATCGTGACCGGCGGCCCCTACCGTCATGCCGGAACGCAATATCCGGGCAACCCCGTGTGCGACGCGTGGCCGCAGCGCTGGCTGCGGCAGCTGCGGGCCGACCGCCCCGATGAGGTCCTGCTGTTCGTCGGCCGCTGGGAGACGATGGACCGCTTCTACCAGGGCCGGTGGCAGCATCTCGGCGACCCCGCCTACGACAATCACCTGATTTCGCTGCTCGGTAAGGCGATTACCCTGCTGGGTTCGACCGGCGCGCGCGTCGTCGTGGCCACCGAGCCGTACAACCGAGGCGGTGAGCAGCCTGACGGCAGCCTCTACCCAGAGGACGATCCAAGCCGGGTTACCTACTGGAACTGGCTGGTGCGCGCGGTCGTCGGCGCCCATCCCGGCACCCGGGTGCTGGACCTCAACCGCGAGCTCTGCCCCAACGGGACGTTCACCTGGGACGTAGACGGCGTGCAGGTGCGCAGCGACGGCGTCCACCTGACCCAGGCAGGGGTCCAGTGGCTGGCGCCCTGGCTGCTACGCCAGCTTTACCAAGACGCGAGCGGATAGGCCGTAGCGGACGAGCCGGCCGGCCGAGAGTCGTTACTACGATCGGATTTGTGCTGCGTCCCGAAGTACGGTATGCGCGCGCTGATGACGGCGTGTCGATCGCGTATTCGGTCGTCGGCGAGGGGCCGGTCACGACGGTCGTGGTCTCGCCGTTGATCTCCCAGGTCGAGCTGGCCTGGGAGGAGCCGGCGCTGGAGCATTTCTGGAGTCGCTTTGCCGCCTGCGCCCGGGTCGTGATGTTCGACCGGCGGGGCGCGGGCTTGTCGGACCGATCACCACCGCCGGAACGCCTTGGCCTTGCCGCCCTGGCCCTGGACATCCAGGCGGTGCTCGACGCCAGTGATACCCGGCAGGCGGTGTTGTTCGGGATTACGTTCGGCTGTCCGGCCGCCATTCACTACGCCGGCAGCTACCCCGGCCGCGTCCAGGCCCTGGTCCTGGCGGGCGGGTTCGCGAAATTGACCCGGCTGGGCGAGTTCGACTTTGAGGCGGACCCGGCCCAGGTCGATCAGTGGGCCCGCCGCACGGCGGCTGCCTGGGGGACCGGGGAGCTGCTCGGCGAGCGGGCACCGTCGATGCGCGACAACGCCTCGTACGTGAAGTGGGCGGCGCGCATGGAGCGGCACACCTGCTCTCCGGGGTCGGTCGAGGCGCTGGCCCGGTGGGC
>DASYXX010000298.1:0-3786 GCA_035934395.1 Streptosporangiaceae bacterium | reverse complement strand
CGATCATGGGACCGCTGCCGGATTCGGCGCGAGAACCTGGAATGCGCGCCGAGGCGCTTACGATGAGCGCAGCCCCCACCGGAGTTGGTAGCCATCGTGGAGTTTCGCATTCTCGGGTCCGTCGAGGTAGCGGACGGCGGGCTGGTCAGAGACCTGGGCGGGCTGAGGGAGCGAACCCTGCTGGCGCGGCTGCTGCTGGCGGCCGGCCAGGTGGTGTCCGCCGACCGGCTGGCCGAGGACCTGTGGGCGGGCCGGCCCCCGGAGCACTACATGGCGACCCTGCGGGTCTACATCTCCCGGCTGCGCCGCGCGCTGGGCGACGGTTCCGCCGCAGTGATCACGCAGCCGCCCGGATACCGCATAACGCTCGGCCGGAGCGAGCTTGACGCCGGTCGGTTCGCCCAGCTGGTCTCCGCCGCCCGGGAAGACCTCGCCGCCCGGCGGCCCGAGGTGGCGGCGGCCCGGCTGCGCGAGGCCCTGGGCCTGTGGCGCGGCCCGGCCCTGTCGGACGTCGCCGACTTCGCGTTCGCGCAGGCGGACGCGGCCAGGCTGGAAGAGGCCCGGATGGCCGCGGTCGAGGACCGGGTGGAGGCCGACCTGGCCTGCGGCCGCCACGCCAGCCTGGTCAGCGAGCTCGACGGGCTGGTCGCCGGCCATCCGCTCCGGGAGCGGCTGTGTGGCCAGCGGATGCTGGCCCTGTACCGGTGCGGGCGCCAGGCCGACGCCCTGCAGGCCTATCAGGACCTGCGCGGAAGGCTGGACGACGAGCTCGGCATCGACCCGACCCCCGCACTGCAGCGGCTGCAGCGGGCGATCCTGCGACAGGAACCAGGGCTCGACTGGCCTGCGGCGGGGGACCGGCCCGCCCCGGAGCCGGCCGCGAGAAGGGGGAGCGCGGGGGAAACAGGGGACACGGGAGGCCAGCGGGACACACAAGGCGCGGACGGCTCGGGGGATGCGGGCCTGGCCGCGGGCGCCGTTCTCCGGGGACCGGCGGACGCGGCGGCCGGGGAGCAGCCCGTCCGGCCGTCCGCCGCCGGCCCCGCACCCGCCCGGCTGCCCGCCGAGACCACGTCGTTCATCGGGCGCGAGTCCGAGCTGGCCACGATCTACGAGCTGCTCGGGCTGTCCCGGCTGCTCACGCTCACCGGGCCGAGCGGCTCGGGCAAGACCCGCCTGGCCATCAGGGCCGGAGCGCAGGGATCCGGCCGGTATCCCGGCGGCGTCTGGCTGGCCGAGCTCGCGCCGGTGCCCGGCCCGGACCTGGTCACCGCCGTCGTGGCGTCCGCGCTGGGCATCCGGGAGGAGCCGGGAAGGCCGCTGGCCGACACGATCGCGGCGCACCTGCGCGACAGCGAGGCGCTGCTCATCATCGACGGCTGCGAGCACGTCCTGGACGCCGCCGCCGACCTGGTCGGCGGGCTGCTGCGGAGCTGCCCGGCGCTGCGGGTCCTGGCCACCAGCCAGACCAGGCTGAACGTGGCCGGGGAGGCCACCTGGCCAGTGCCGCCGCTGACCGTCCCGCCGCCCGCCGAGGAAGATCCGCTGGCCATCGCCGAGGCCGAGTCGGTCCGGCTGTTCTGTGACCGGGCCGGGCTCGCCAGGCCCCGGTTCTCGCTGGACGCTGGCAACGCGGGCGCGGTGCGCGAGATCTGCCGCCGCCTGGACGGCATACCGCTCGCGCTCGAGCTGGCCGCGGCCAGGCTCAGCGCGCTGACCGTCCGGCAGCTCGCGGCCAGGCTCGACGACAGGTTCCGGTTGCTGTCCGGCGGCAGCCGGACCGGCCTGCCGCGGCACCGGACCCTGCAGGCGGCGATCGAGTGGAGCCACGACCTGCTCAGCGACGCCGAGCAGGTCGCGTTCCGGCGGCTGGCGGTGTTCGCCGGCGGGGCCACGCTGGAGGCCGCCGAGGCGGTGCTGCCGGACGAGATTCCGCCCGCGGAGCTTGCTCCGCAGTCAGACTCTGAAGGGGGGTCGTCCCCGCTGGACCTAGGGCAAATACTGCCCGCGGACACCGTCTTCGAGGTCGTGTCGGCGCTTGTGGACCGCTCGCTGCTCAGCACGGAGGAACGCAACGGCAGCATGCGCTACGGCATGCTCGAGTCCGTGCACCAGTTCGCCCGCGAGCAGCTCGCCCGGGCCGGGGAGCAGGGCGAGCTGAGCCGCCGTCACCTCGGCTGGCTGGTCACCTACACCGGCCAGGCCGACATCGACGGCCCCGACCAGGGAGCCTGGCTGGACCTGCTCGAGACCGACATGGAGAACATCCGGGCCGGCCTCGAGTGGGGAGTGGCCCAGCCCCGGCCGGAGCAGGCGCTGGCGCTGGCCGGGTCGCTGGCTCCGTTCTGGATGGTGCGCGGGCACGCGGGCCTGGGCCGCCGGTGGCTGGGCTCGGCCCTGGCCGCCGCCGGGCCGGAGGCGAGCCCGCGGCTGCGGGCGATCGCGCTGGACGGGGCCGGCCAGCTCGCGTACGTCCAGTCCGATCACGAGGCCCAGCGCGGCTACCAGCAGGAGAGCCTGGCCATCTGGCGGGAGCTCGGCGACGACGCGCGCACCGCGAGCTGCCTGGGCGACCTGGGCGCGGCCGCGCACATCCGCGGCGAGTACCCCGCCGCCCAGGCCATGTACGGCGAGGCGCTCGAGCTGGCCCGCCGGGCGGGCGCGCTGAACATCATGGCCCGCTGCCTCAGCGGCCTGGGCCGGCTGGCCCTGCACACCGACGACCTGGAGCGGGCCACCGGGTATTACACCGAGAGCATGGCCAGGTTCCGCGAGGCCGGGGACCTGCGCCGGGCCACGCTGATCCTGGGCAACCTCGGCGTCGTGGCGTTCAACGAGGGCGACTTCGAGCTGGCCGCGTCCCGCCTGACCGAGCACCTGGCCGACGCGAGGAAGATCGGCGACCTCAAGCTGATCGGCGGGGCGCTGACCAATCTCGGCACGGTCTGGCAGAACACCGGCGAGAACGACCGGGCCGAGCGAGCGCACGCCGAGGCGCTCGCCCTGGCCGAGCGGGTCGGCGACCGGCGCCTGGCCTGCGTCGCGCTGACTAACCTCGGCCTGGCGGCCCTGGCCCGCAAGGACTACCAGGGGGCCCGGTCATGCCACACGCGCGGCCTCGAGCTGGCCGAGGCGGTCGGCGAGCGGCGGTCGATCGCGGAGAGCCTCGAGGAGCTGGCCGGGGTGGACGCGGCGACCGGGCTGATGGAGCGGGCCGCGGTGCTGTTCGGCGCGTCCCAGGCGGTGCGCGAGGCCATAGGCGCGCCGATCCTCGGGCCTGACCTGGCGCGGTTCCAGAGGGCCGTGGCGGAGGTCCGGCTGGCGCTGGGCGAGGACCCGTTCACCGCCGCCGAGCGGCGCGGCCGGGAGATGTCCGAGGCCGCTGCGGTGGCGCTCGCCCGGAGCGGCCCTCCCGGCGCTGACGTTACAAAGTATCCGTAACGCAGCGGGTGCGGGCTGGGCCGGAATGGCCGGTCAGATGACGGGGTTTCCCCCAGCATGACGACGACGCAGCAGGCGGGCGGGGCCAGCCCGGTCGACTTCGAGACGTTCGGCGACTACGGAGACTTCAAGCGCAAGCAGACAGCAGCGAAGTGGGGCGGCGAAGCCGGGCCCAGCCGCGAGGGCCGGCCTTGGTCGGCCCGAGCGGATGGGACGCGGGGGGGTCCTGGGGGGTCGTCCCCCCCGGGCAACACTGGCGAGTTCGTCCGGCCCGCCTACCCGGTCCAGGGCCGGATCACCGCGGACGGCTCCAGCGGGTACCCGGCGGTGGCCGGCCGGTACCAC
>DASYXX010000297.1:0-5257 GCA_035934395.1 Streptosporangiaceae bacterium | reverse complement strand
CGGCAGCGGTGTCTGCCTCGCTGTCCGCCCCGCGCCCGGCCGCCGCGGTCTTTCCTGCCTTGGCGGCCCGCTGGGCCGCGCGGCCGCCGGACGCGCGGCGCGTCACGCGCGCGGCGAGCTGCTTGTACTGCGGCTCGCGCTCCTTGAGGGCCGCGAGCACCGGCGTGGCGATGCAGATCGAGGAGTAGGTGCCGGACAGCATGCCGACGAACAGCACCAGCGACAGGTCCTGCAGCTCGCCGGTGCCGAGCACGGCCACGGAGGTGATCAGGATCGCCGTGACCGGGAGCAGCGCGATCAGCGAGGTATTGATCGACCGGACCAGGGTCTGGTTCAGGGCCAGGTTGGCCGCCTGGCTGTAGGTACTTCGGTCGGTCGCCAGCAGGCCGGCCGTGTTCTCCCGCACCTTGTCGAAGACGACCACGGTGTCGTAGAGCGAGTAGCCGAGGATCGTGAGCAGCCCGATCACGGTGGCCGGGCTCACCTGGAAGCCGGCCAGCGCGTAGACGCCGGTCGTGATCACGATGTCGTGGATGAGGGCGACGAACGCGGCGACCGCCATCTTCCACTCGAACGCGATCGACAGGTAGATCACGATCAGGATCAGGAACGCGATCAGTCCCTGCAGCGCCTTGTGCGAGATCTGCGAGCCCCAGCTCGGCCCGACGAGCCGGGTGCTGACGTTGCTGGGGCCGCCGGCGACGTGCAGGTCGCTGGCGATCGCGTCCTGGACCTTACTCTGCTGGGTGAAGTTCAGCGCCGTGGTCTGGACCTGCCACTTGGCCGTGCCGCCGATCCCGAGTTGCTGCACCACCGGGTCGCTGCCGCCGCCCGCGTCCTTGACGATCGACGCGATCTGGGTCGAGGACGCGGCGGGAGCGCTGAACTGGAACAGGTTGCCGCCCTTGAACTCGACGCTGTAGTTCAGCCTGTTGACGCCCAGCGCCACGATGCTGATGACCAGGATCAGCCCGGAGATCGTGTACCAGAGCTTGCGCCTGCCGACGAACTCGACGGAGACCTCGCCGCGGTACAGCCGCCCGCCGATGGCGCCGAGCCGTGACATCACGCCTCCTTCGGGTTGGTCCGGGGCGGGGCGGTCGCCGGGGCACCGCCGGACACCCTACCCGCTTGCGCCTGCCCCGGCTGCGCCCGGCCGGCCTGCGGCCTGGCGACCTGTCGCCTGCTGCCGCGCCACGGCGAGCGCGCGCCGAGCCGGGCCGGATCCAGCCCGGACAGCTTGTGCCCGCCGCCGTAGAACTCGGTCCTGGCCAGCAGCGTGATCATCGGCTTGGTGAACAGGAACACGACGACCACGTCCACGAGCGTGGTCAGGCCGAGCGTGAACGCGAAGTTCTGCACGTCGGAGACCGCGAACTTGTACAGCACGGCGGCGGCGATGAACGACACGGTGTCGGACACCAGGATCGTCCGCCGCGCGCGCTGCCAGCCGCGTTCGACCGCGGCGCGCAGCGACTTGCCGTCCCTGACCTCGTCCCGCAATCGTTCGAAGAACACCACGAAGGAGTCCGCGGTGATCCCGATGGCCACGATGAGGCCCGCGATGCCGGCTAGCGAGAGTGCGAAGCTCTCGTAGAGGCTGAGCAGCACCACGGCCAGGTAGGACAGCACCGCGGCGATGCCCAGGCTGGCCACCGAGACGACGCCGAGACCCCGGTAGTAGAGGAATGCGTAGACCACCACGAGCAGCAGGCCGATCGCGCCGGCCAGCAGGCCCGCGTGCAGCTGAGACGCGCCGAGCTGGGCGGAGATCGACGTCTCCTGATCGGGCTTGAAGCTCAGCGGGAGCGCGCCGTAGTTCAGCACGTTCGCCAGGTTGTCGGCCTGGGTCTGGGTGAACGTGCCCTGGATCGTGGCCGACCCGGTGTTCAGCACCGCGGCCACGTAGGGCGTGGCGACCGGCACGCCGTCCAGCACGATCGCGAACTCGTTCTGCACGTTGGTGCTCGATCCCGAGTACGCGCTGAACATCTTCAAGGTCAGCGCGCCGAACGCGGCGGTGCCCTGGCCGTTGAAGGTGAGGTTGACCCACCAGTCGCCGCTGGTCTGCAGCTGAGTCGATGACCCGCCCAGCTTGAGCATCTCGCCGGTCACGGTCGAGCGGTCCAGTGCGTACTTGAAGCCCTGATAGCACGTGACGGTCTGGCTGCTCTGGTCGTCGTACGGCGGCGTGGAGGCGATGGCGCTGCCGTAGCTCTGCGACTTCCAGTTCGGGTTGGCGCAGTTCAGCTTGTCGAACAGGGCCTTGGTCGCGGGGGTGAGCAGGCTGGCGTTGCCCGAGGCGCTGGGATCGGTGGTCGTGGCCAGCTTCGGGGTCGCCGACGCCGACGGGCTGGGCGAGGGAGTCGGCGACGGGGTCGGCGACGCGCTCGCCCTGGGCTTGGTCTTGGCGGCCGCCGCGGCCGCGCCCGCCAGGCGCCGCGCGCTCACCGTCAGGGCCGAGCCCGCGGACGACCTGCCCAGGGCCGCTGACGACCGGGTCGGTGACGGGCTGGCCTTGGCCTTCGTGCTGGCCGACGGGGTTGGTGTCGGCGTGGCCGATGGGGTGGGGGTCGGGGTCGGCGTCGGGCTCGACGTGCTGGCGTAGTTCGGGGCCACCAGGATCACCGGGCGGAACCGCAGCAGCGCGGTGGTGCCCACCAGGTTGACCACCTGCTGCGCGCTCTTGTTCGGCACCGAGACGCTGATGAGGTTGTTGCCCTGCGGGACTACGGTCGCGCCGTTGAAGCCGGCCCCGTTGACCCGGCTGTTCATGATCGAGACCGCAGTCGCCATGGCCGTCGGGCTCGGCGGCTTCCCTCCGGGCGTGACCGCCTGCAGGGTCACGGTGGTGCCGCTGGAGAGGTCGAGGCCGAGGCCGACCTTGAACCGCTTATGCCAGTTCGAGGGCCCCGCCAGGGAGCCGCCGACGACCCCGAGCAGCATGATGACGATCAGTACGACGAGCGCCACGAGCAGCCGCCCTGGCCGGCTCGTCGTCGTAGTGGTTGGGGGTGGCACTTATCGTCTGTCCTTAGCTCGCTAGGGCCGCCGGCATCGATAGGGCCCGCCCTCCACTAGACGTTCTTCTGGTCCCGCGGGTTCCAGTCGTCAGAGGGCTCGCGGGAGTCCTTCTCGTCGGCAGACGGATCCTGGGCCGGGCCGGCGCCGTTGACGCCGCCATCCTGCACCACGTCCATAACGGCCCGCCTCAGCATCCGGATGTTGACACCCGGGGCGACCTCCACCACGACGTCCTGATCCTCGATCGACTTGATGGTGCCGTACATGCCGGCCGTGGTCCGGATCCTCGCACCGGGTGTGACGGTGCTCTGCATCTGCTGGGCCTGGCGCTGCCTGTTGCGCTGCGGCCTGATCATCGTCATGTAGAGGATCCCGAACAGCACCACGATGATGAGGATCGGCAAGAGGTTGGTGCTCGACGACTTCGTCGAGGCCGCGAGATAAACCATGTCGCCCATCGTGGGGCTTCCTTCCAGTTGATGGCCGCACTGGCCGACGACCGGTCCGGGTCCGGCGCCCGCGCGAGACGGTCACCGGCGCCATGCGTCTGTCGTTGGCCAACTGCCGAAGTGTAGCGGCGTGTAAGCCACGCACCAACAGGCTACGGCGTCCAGGCAGTGATCGTAACCAGTGCGCGATCTGGCGTTACTTAAGGCATAACGTACAGCCTGGGGCAGGGCCCCGGGTTCCGGGGGTCCGCCCCCGCAACTCAGCCAAACAGTGTGGCGTGATCCGTCGGGGCGGCAGGCGGGCCCGCGAGGCCGAGCCGCTCCCAGGCGGCGGGGGTGGCCACCCGGCCGCGAGGGGTCCGTGCCATCAGGCCCGCCCGGACCAGGAACGGCTCGACGACGACCTCGACGGTCTCCGCCTCCTCCCCCACGGCCACGGCCAGCGTGGACAGGCCCACGGGCCCGCCGCTGAACCGGTGCACCAGCGCGGTCAGGACGGCCCGGTCGAGCCGGTCCAGGCCGGTGTCGTCGACCTCGTAGAGCTCGAGCGCCGCGCAGGCCACGTCCCTGGTCACGACGCCGTCGGCGCGGACCTCGGCGTAGTCGCGGACCCGGCGCAGCAGCCGGTTGGCGATGCGCGGGGTGCCGCGGGAGCGGCCGGCGATCTCGTCGGCGCCGTCGTCGCGCAGCGCCACGCCGAGCAGCCCGGCGGATCTGCGCACGATGATCCCCAGCTCCTCCGGCTCGTAGAAGTCCAGGTGGGCGGTGAACCCGAACCTGTCGCGCAGCGGCGCGGGCAGCAGCCCGGCCCGCGTGGTGGCGCCGACCAGCGTGAACGCCGCGATCTCCAGCGGGATCGCGGTCGCCCCCGGGCCCTTGCCGATCACCACGTCGACCCGGAAGTCCTCCATGGCCAGGTACAGCAGCTCCTCCGCCGGCCGGGCGACGCGGTGGATCTCGTCGATGAACACCACCTCGCCCTCGCTCAGCGTGGACAGCACGGCGGCCAGGTCGCCCGAGCGCTCGATCGCCGGCCCGCTGGTGATCCGCAGCGGCGCGCCAAGCTCGGCCGCGATGATCATGGCGATCGTGGTCTTGCCGAGGCCCGGCGGCCCGGAGATCAGCACGTGGTCGGGCGGCCTGCCGCGCCGCAGCGCGCCCTCGAGCACCAGCGACAGCTGCTCGCGCACCCGGACCTGGCCGACGAGCTCGCTCAGCCGCTTCGGCCGCAGCGCGCCCTCGACGACCCGGTCGTCGGCGTCTGCGACCGACGAGACCACGCGCTCCGTGCCCGCGGGGCCGCTCGGCTGCGGGGGCTCGGCGTCCTGGCCGACCAAGCCGTGTCCCCTGGTCGGCTCCCCCCGTCCCTCCGGCTCGGTCATGTGCGACCCAGGACCCTCAGCGCGGCCCGCAGAGCCATGCCCACGTCGATGAGCTGCCCGTCACCCGCCTCCCCGGCGCGCGCCGGGTCGCCGAGCAGCTCCGGTTCCACGGCGGCGATCGCCTGTTCGGCCTCGCGTGCCTGCCAGCCGAGGCTGACCAGGCCCGCCCGCACCTGATCCCGCCAGGACGGGGCCCGGGCCGCCGCGCCGGGGCTGGCCACAGCGGCACCCGCGGGCAGGCCGTCGCCCGGCGAGCCGAGCCGCCCGGCCAGCTCGAGCACGATCCGCTGCGCTCCCTTCCTGCCGATGCCGGGCACCGTGGTCAGCGCGGCCAGGTCCTCGGTGGCCACGGCGCGCCGCAGCGCGTCGGGGCTGAACACTGCCAGCATCGCTAGCGCCAGC
>DASYXX010000280.1:0-6665 GCA_035934395.1 Streptosporangiaceae bacterium | reverse complement strand
TTCTACCTGCTGTCCGCGGACCCGGCGGACGTGCGCCGGCTGGCCTCCTCGCTGCTCGAGGTGCTCGAGCGGGTGAAGTTCTGCCGCACCTGCGGCAACGTCGCCGAGGAGGACGAGTGCCGCATCTGCAGGGACCCGCGGCGCGATCCCGCGATGATCTGCGTCGTGGAGGAGCCCAAGGACGTCGCGGCGATCGAGAAGATCCGCGAATTCCGCGGCCGCTACCATGTCCTCGGCGGCGCGATCAGCCCGATCGACGGAATCGGGCCCGATGACCTGCGGATCTCCGAGCTCATGAAGCGGCTGTCGGACGGCACGGTCACCGAGCTGATCCTGGCGACCGATCCCAACCTCGAGGGCGAGGCGACCGCCACGTACCTGGCCCGGCTCGTCAAGCCGATGGGGCTGCGGGTGACCAGGCCCGCCAGTGGCCTGCCCGTCGGCGGCGAGCTTGAGTACGCCGACGAGGTCACCCTCGGCCGGGCGTTCGAAGGACGGAGGCTGCTCGATGTCTAGCACTGCGCCGGCCCGGGGGGGCGACGGGGGCGGTCCCCCGGATCCCCAGGCGGCGGCCGAGGACTGGCGGCCGATCGCCGACCGGATCGCACGGCACGGCCAGGATTTCCTGGACGGGGTCAGCGCCGTGGCCAGTGGCGAGTGCGAGGACGAGACGGTCTCGCTGCTACTGCTCGAGGTCGCTCAGATCCTGCTGGCCGGGGCGCAGCTCGGGGCCAGCAAGGACATCATCCTGCCCGGGAACTGGGAGCCCGACGTGGGCGCCGACCCGGATCTTGACGGGCTCCGGACCGGGCTCGCCAAGCGGCTGCGGAGCTTCGACGAGTACGCCGAGCTGTTCGACCCTTACGGAGACACCCAGCCGACGCAGTTCCGGCTCTCCGACGACCTCGCCACCGTGGCCGCCGACCTGATCCACGGGCTCAAGCACTACGAGGCGGGCCGGGCCGCCGAGGCGCTCTGGTGGTGGCAGTACTCGTACGTGAACCACTGGGGCACGCACGGCGGCGCGGCGCTGCGGGCGCTGCACGCCGTGGTCGCGCACGCCCGGCTGGACGTCGCGGAGGACCCCGCGGCGGGATAGAGGGCGGGTGGGCCGGCGGAAATGAACAGCCGGGGAGGGTGGGGGGCTGGCTACACTCGGGTCTTGCCAGGCGGGGCCCAGCCCAACGGGAGGAGCGGCGCGACCGTGGCACTAGTCGTGCAGAAGTACGGGGGATCCTCGGTCGCCGATGCCGACGGCATCAAGCGGGTGGCCCAGCGCATCGTGGCCACGCGCAAGTCGGGCGACTCGGTGGTCGTGGTGGTCTCGGCGATGGGTGACACGACCGACGAGCTGGCCGACCTGGCTACCCAGGTCACGCCGCTGCCGCAGGGCCGCGAGCTCGACATGCTGCTGACCGCGGGCGAGCGGATCTCGATGGCGCTGCTGGCCATGGCCATCGCCAACCTCGGCCTGGAGGGGCGCTCGTTCACCGGCTCCCAGGCCGGCGTGATCACCGACGACACGCACGGCAAGGCCCGCATCATCGACGTGACGCCAGGCCGGATCCGGGGCGCGCTGGACGAGGGCGCGATCCCCATCGTGGCCGGGTTCCAGGGCGTGTCGCAGAACGGCAAGGACATCACCACCCTGGGCCGCGGCGGCTCGGACACCACGGCCGTCGCCCTGGCGGCGGCGCTGGGCGCCGACGTGTGTGAGATCTACACCGACGTGGACGGCATCTTCACCGCCGACCCCAGGCTCGTGCCCGGCGCGCGGCGGATCCCGAGGATCAGCTACGAGGAGATGCTGGAG
Organism: Streptosporangiaceae bacterium; assembly: GCA_035934395.1. Lineage (GTDB taxonomy): Bacteria > Actinomycetota > Actinomycetes > Streptosporangiales > Streptosporangiaceae > JASHPR01. Next base: position 4,852 of record DASYXX010000280.1, on the reverse strand, counting down.
ATGGCGGCGTGCGGGGCCAAGGTGCTGATGCTGCGCTGCGTGGAGTACGCGCGGCGGTACGGCATCCCCATCCACGTGCGGTCGTCGTTCAGCAACCGGGAAGGTACCTGGGTCACCGGGCTGGAGCGGCAGGAAGGCGAGGCGATGGAGCAGGCGATCATCTCCGGCGTGGCGCACGACAGGAGCGAGGCGAAGATCACGGTCGTCGGCGTGCCGGACAAGGTCGGCGAGGCGGCCATGATCTTCCGGGTGATCGCCGGCGCCGGGATCAACATCGACATGATCGTGCAGAACGTCTCCGCCGCCGCGACCGGCCGGACCGACATCTCGTTCACGCTGTCCCGCGAGGACGGCCAGGCGGCCGTCGCGTCGCTGGGCCGGCTCCAGAACGAGGTCGGCTTCGAGTCGCTGCTCTACGACGACCGGATCGGCAAGGTGTCGCTGATCGGGGCCGGGATGCGTTCCCACCCCGGGGTGAGCGCGACGTTCTTCGGCGCGCTGGCGGAGGCCGGGGTCAACATCGAGATGATCTCCACGTCCGAGATCAGGATCTCGGTCGTCGTGGACGAGAACGACGTGCCGGTGGCCGTTAACGCCGCGCACCGCGCGTTCGACCTGGGATCCGACCAGGACGAGGCGGTCGTCTACGGGGGGACGGGCCGATGATCGCGCCCCGTGGTCAGCAAGCACCGCGCCGCAAGCCGACGCTGGCGATCGTCGGCGCGACCGGCGCCGTCGGGACCGTGATGCTGGACGTGGTGTCCACCAGGGACGACGTCTGGGGAGAGATCCGGCTCGCCGCCTCGGGCCGCTCGGCGGGCAGGCGGCTGCGGGTCCGCGGCCAGGAGGCCGAGGTCGCCGAGCTCACGCCGGAGTTCTTCGACGGCGTCGACCTGGCCATGTTCGACGTCCCCGACAGCGTGTCGGCGCGCTGGGCCCCGGTGGCGGCGGCCCGCGGCGTCGTGGTGATCGACAAGTCGGGCGCGTTCCGGATGGACGACGATGTTCCCCTGGTGGTGCCCGAAGTCAACCCGGGCCAGGCCGCGAACCGGCCCAAGGGGATCATCGCGGTCCCGAACTGCACCACGCTCTCGCTGATCGTCGCCGTCGCGGCCCTGCACCGGGCGTTCGGGCTCCGCGAGATGGTCGTGGCGTCCTACCAGGCGGCGTCCGGGGCCGGGCAGGCCGGCGCCGACACCCTCTACGCGCAGCTCGACAAGGTGGCGGGCAGCCGGGCCGTGGGCCAGCGCGCCGGCGACCTGCGCGGTGTCGTGGGCGATTTCGGGCCGTTCCCGGCGCCGCTCGCGCTGAACGTGGTTCCCTGGGCCGGCTCGCTCCGGGACGCGGGCTGGTCGTCGGAGGAGCTCAAGATCCGTAACGAGACGCGCAAGATCCTGGGTATGCCACGGCTCAGGGTGGCGGCCACGTGCGTGCGCGTCCCGGTCGTCACCGGGCACTCGGCGGCCGTGCACGCGGTGTTCAGCCGCGAGGTCCCCCGCCAGGAGGCGCAGTGGGTGCTGAGCGAGGCCCCCGGCGTGGTGCTGTGCGACGACCCGGAACGCGGCGAGTTCCCCACTCCCGCGGACATCGTCGGGACGGACCCGACGTGGGTCGGCCGGGTGCGCCAGAGCCTGGACGAGCCCGAGGCCATCGACTTCTTCGTGTGCGGGGACAACCTGCGCAAGGGCGCGGCCCTGAACGCCGCCCAGATCGCGGAGCTTCTCGTCCCCGAGTTCAGTGCTGGCTAACCACGGGGCGGGCTGACCAGACGGAGTGGACGCCGCGTCCCCGCTTCGGCAGGCTTGGCTGTGTGGAGCGCGTGTTCACCCTGGCCGAGGCGCGCGACCTGCTGCCCGAGGTGCGAAGACGCGCGGACGAGGCGATCGCGGTCCGCGCCGACCTCGTGGAGCTTCAGGCCGCGCTTGAGCAGGGCGAGCCGCGGCCGCGCCTGGGCGGCCTGGCCGAGGCGAAGGGGTTCCAGGCGCAGCTCAGCGAGCTGCTTGGCTGGTTTCCCGCCCAGGGCATCGAGCTCAAGAGCATCGCGCCGCTGCTGATCGACTTCCCGGCCGAGATGGACGGCGAGCCGGTGCTGCTGTGCTGGCTCGAGGGCGAGGACCGGCTCGCCTGGTACCACAAGCCCGAGCACGGCTTCGCCGGGCGCCGCCTCATCCCGGTGGGCTGGGGGTAACCCCGGCCGCTCAGGCCTGCCTGGCCGCCGCCTTCAGCGCGCCAGCCGCGCCCGCGCTGCCGCGCGTCCCGGCGCTGCCATGCGCCTCGCGGGCCCCGGTCGGCGCCGGTTCGGGCGGCTCCCCGGCCAGCGGCCGGGGAAAGTGGATCTCGACTTCCAGGCCGCCGCCGGGAAGCGGGCGGGCGCGCAGGTCCGCCTCGTGCGCCGCGGCGATCGCGGTGACGATCGACAGCCCGAGGCCGAGCCCGTCGCGGCCAAGCCGATCCTCCAGCCGTCCGAACGGCTGGAACAGCAGGTCCACCTTCTCCGGCGGGATCACCGGACCGGTGTTGGCCACCGACAGGAGGGCGCGCCCCTCCCGCAGCCCGGTCACGACCTCGATCCAGCCGCCGGGCACGTTGTGCCGCACGGCGTTGTCGACGAGGTTGGCCACCAGGCGCTCGGCGAGCCTGCGGTCGCCGAGGGCGGGAGCCTCGGCGAACGCGCTGTGCACGCGCAGCCCGCGGCTCTGCGCTCCCGCCTCGCTGGCCGCCGTGGCGTCCTCGGCCACGGCGGCCAGGTCGAGCGGCTCATAGCGGTCGAGGCCGCGCTGGCTGCGCGCCAGCGTCAGCAGCGTCTCGATCAGCCGTTCCTGCTCCTCGCCCGTGGCCAGCACCCGCTCGCAGACGGCCTGCAGCGAGCCGACCGTGGGACTCGGGTCACGCAGCGCGACCTCGACCAGCGTCCGCTGCCGGGCGAGCGGCGTGCGCAGCTCGTGCGAGGCGTTCGCGACGAACTGCCGCTGCGCGGCGAACGATCGCTCCAGGCGCGCGAGCAGCCCGTTGAACGTCTTCCCCAGCTCGGAGAGCTCGTCGTCCGGGCCGTCGAGGTCGAGACGCTGGTGCAGGTTGCGGGCGGAGATGCGCCGGGCGGCCGTCGTGATTGTCCGCAGCGGGCGCAGCACCCGGCCGGCCACCAGCCACCCGAGCCCGATGGATACCACCGTCATGATCGCCAGCGCGATCCCGGACTCTTCGAGGAGCTGGTTCAGCGCCGCGTTCCGCTCCTGGTTCGCGGTCGCCAGCAGGCTGGTGCACCCGTTGGCCGGGAGGGTCGTCGTGCCGCCGCTGCCCGTCCCGTTAAGGGCACAGAACGCCTTAACGGAACCTCCTCCGGTGGTCTGTCCCTGCGTCGAGATGGCCACCGGGAGCCGACGGGAGACCAGCACGTAGGTGACGGCGAGCAGGGCGGCACCGGAGGCCAGGAACAGCCCGCCGTACAGCAGGGTGAGCTTCAGCCGCACGGTGCGCCGCGGCGGTCGCCATCTCCCGCGGGACGTGCCCGGCGAGGACGCGCCCGGCGGGGGCGCGCCCGGCGAGGACGTGCCCGGCGAGGACGTGCCCGGCGAGGACGCGCCCGGCGAGGACGTGCCCGGTGGGGGCGTGCCCTCGGGGGCGGCGCCGGGCGGCGGCGTGCCGTTCTTGGACATGCTCAGCCGTGGCGTGCCCGCTGGGGGTGGCTGGGATAGCCCCGCTGGGGGTGGCTGGGATGGCGCGGTCATGGGCGTCCTCAGATCCGGTAGCCGGCCTGCGCCACGGTCTCGATGACCGGCGGGTCACCGAGCTTACGGCGGAGCCTGCTCATGGTTACCTTGACGGCGGAAGTGAACGGGTCGGCCATCTCGTCCCAGACCCGCTCCAGGATTTCCTCGGCCGACACGACCCGGCCCTGCGCCGACAGCAGCAGTTCCAGGACGCCGAACTCCTTGGGGCCGAGATCGAGCTCATGTCCGCCGCGGCTGGCGCACCGCCGCGACGGGTCGAGCGCCACGTCGCCGCGCACCAGCACAGGCGGGAGCCCGGGCTGGGCGCGGCGCAGCAGCGCCCGGATCCGGGCCACGAGCTCGGCGAACGCGAACGGCTTCGGCAGGTAGTCGTCGGCGCCGAGGTCCAGGCCGTCGACGCGGTCCTCGATCGTGGCCGCGGCGGTGAGCATGAGCACCCGGCTGCGGCATCTCGCCTCCACCAGTCCCGCGCACACGTCGTCGCCGTGCAGGCGCGGCAGGTCGCGGTCCAGAACGATGACGTCGTAGTCGGTGACCAGCGCGCGCTCGAGCCCGGACTCGCCGTCGAGGGCCACGTCGACGGCGAGCTGCTCCCTTCGCAGCCCCACGCCAATGGCCTCGGCCAGCTCGGCGTCATCCTCGATCACCAGCACCCGCATCGCGGTTCCTCTCCCCGCCGCTTCCTGGCCCCTGCGCCGCCTGGCCTGCTAGGTCAGACGGGCGGATGGCCCCTCCATCATGCCTCGCCAGCGGTTGCGCCTGGCCTGCCCGCCGCGCCCGCCCCCGCCGCTGGCGCCCCGCCTCGCTCAGGGCTGACCGCCGCCGGTGGTAGGCAGGCCGCCGGACGAGAGCTGGCGGGCCGGGTCCTGGATCGCGGTCGCGGTCGCCTTGCCGCCGCTCTCCCTTATCTGGGCAGAGACGACGTCGCCGACCTTGACCGAGCCGATGCTGGTCACCTTGCCGGTCACGCTGGTGGCGCTCGTGACCGCGGCCGTCACCGTATGGCTGCCGCCCGCGATCGTGATCGAGGTGCTGCTGACCGCCACCACGCTGCCGCGCAGCAGCAGCTCCCCGACCGGGCCGCCGGGAAACCCGCCGTTGCCGGGGACGCCGCCCTGCTG
>DASYXX010000246.1:0-1508 GCA_035934395.1 Streptosporangiaceae bacterium | reverse complement strand
GGGTCCACCTGATCCCGCGTCAGCAGCCGACTCCGCTGCTCGCGTTCGCGGTCCGGCACCTGCGCGCGGCCGCCGGGGTCATGATCACGGCGAGCCACAACCCCCCGGCCGACAACGGCTACAAGCTCTACCTGGGCGACGGCGCGCAGATCATCCCGCCGGCCGACGCCGAGATCGAGGCGGCGATCGGTGCCGTCGGCCCGCTGTCGCAGGTACCCCTCGCCCCGCTTGACAGCCCGCTGATCACCAGCCACGGCGACGAGGTGGCCCGGGCCTACCTGGACGCGATCTGCGCGGTCTCCCCCGCGCCGCCCGGAGCGGCTTGGCTGCGCTTCGTCTACACGCCGCTGCACGGGGTCGCGGCCGGGCTGGCGCTGCGGGCGTTCGAGCAGGCGGGCTTCCCGGCGCCGGACGTGGTGACCGCCCAGGCCGCGCCCGACCCCGACTTCCCCACGGTCAGGTTCCCCAACCCCGAGGAGCCCGGGGCGCTCGACCTGGCGCTCGCGCAGGCCCGCCGGTCCGACGCCGACCTGGTGATCGCCAACGACCCGGACGGCGACCGGCTCGCCGTCGCGGTCCCCGACCCGCAGGCCGCCAGCGGGTGGCGGACGCTCACCGGCGATCAGGTCGGCGCGCTGCTCGGGGCCTACCTTCTTCAGGCCCCACCCGCCACCCTTCAGCCCCCGCCCCCCACCCTTCAGGGCCCCCCCGATCCCAGCCGGCTGGTGGTCACGACGATCGTGTCGTCCACGATGCTGTCCCGCATCGCGGCCGCCGCCGGGGCGCAGTACGCCGAGACGCTCACCGGGTTCAAGTGGATCGTCCGGGCGGGCGACTCGCGCCCCGGCTCCCGTTTCGTCCTCGGCTACGAGGAGGCTCTCGGGTACTCGGTCGGCGACACGGTGCGCGACAAGGACGGGATCGGCGCCGCCCTGGCCCTGCTCGGCCTCGCCACGCGCGCCCGGTCCAGCGGCGAGTCGCTGCTCGACGTCTACGACACGCTCGAGACCGCGCACGGCGTGCACCTGACCGCGCAGCTGACCGTCGCGACCACCGCCCCGGTCGACGTCATGGCCCGGCTGCGGGCGGCGCCCCCGGCCGAGCTCGGCGGCGAGACGGTGACCGAGATCACCGACCTTACCGGCGGCACCAGCGAGCTGCCCTCCGCGGACGTGCTCACCTACCAGCTGCCGGGCGCCCGGGTCGTGATCCGTCCCAGCGGCACCGAGCCCAAGATCAAGGCCTACTTCGAGGTAGTGGAGCCGGTGCTCGCCGGGCACCTCGCCGACGCCAGGCGCGAGGCCGCTGCCCAGCTTGGTCCCCTCCGCGATGCGGTCCAGGCGCTGCTGGGCGGCTGAGCGGCGGCGCTGAGCAGGCCGGGACGGTCAGTCGGGCACGGCCAGGATCACATCCGAGGCCTTGATGACCGCGGTCACCTCGCTGCCCTCGGCCAGGCCGAGTTCCTGCACAGCCTCCACGGTGACCGACGCCACCAGCCGGATCCCGCC
>DASYXX010000241.1:0-3206 GCA_035934395.1 Streptosporangiaceae bacterium | reverse complement strand
GGCGGGATCCTGCTCTGGGGCCCGCCCGGCACCGGCAAGACGCTCATGGCCGAGGCGGTGGCGGGCGAGACCGGCAGGCCGTACGTGTTCGTGGACCCGGGCGCGTTCATCAACATGTTCATGGGCGTCGGCATCCTCAAGGTCAAGTCGCTGTTCCGCAAGCTGCGCCGGCTGGCCCTGCGCTACGGCGGCGTGATCGTGTTCTTCGACGAGGCCGACTCGCTGGGCCGCCGCGGAGCGCTGGCTCAGGGCGGCCCGAACTTCCCCGGCGGACGCGCCACGCCCGCACCCTGGCAGGCGGGCGGCTGCCACGGCTTCTCCTACCTGTCCGATGACGTCCAATGGCGGCTCGCCCGGCGCGAGCTGACCTCCTCCGTTGACGACGAGCCCCGGGTCAAGCGCAGCTTTCAGATCATGGGCATGGGCATGGGCGGCGGCGGCGGCATGGGCACGCTGGAGGCGCTGCTCACCGAAATGTCCGGGCTGAAGAAGCCACGCGGCTTCATCAACCGCTACGTCCGGCGGATCTTCGGGATGCGCCCCAAGCCGCCGCCCAAGTACCGGATCCTGGTCATGATGGCGACCAACCTGCCGGAGGCGCTGGACGAGGCGCTACTGCGGCCGGGCCGGATCGACCGCATCTACAAGGTCGGATACCCCTCGAAGGCGGGCCGGGTCCGCACCTACGAGGGCTACCTGAACAAGGTGCGGCACGAGCTCGCCGCCGAGCAGATCGACAAGCTTGCCGTCATCACCCCCTATGCGACCGGCGCCTCCATCAAGGACCTGGTCAACGAGGCCCTGATCACCGCCATCCGGAACGGCCGGGAAGTGATCACCTGGAGCGACGTCATCAAGGCCAAGCAACTCAAGGAACTGGGGCCGCCCGAGGACGTGGAGTACATCGAACGGGAAAGGCACTCGGTAGCCGTTCACGAGGCCTGCCACGCGGTGGTCGCCTACCGCACCAGGCAGCACGCGGAGATCGACATCGCGACCATCGAGAAGGGCGGCTTCTACCTGGGGATGGTCGCGAGCATCCCGCCCGAGGACCAGTTCACGCACTGGCGGAGTGAATACGAGAGCGACATCCTGGTGTCGCTCGCCTCGCTGGTCGGCGAGCGGATGTTCTTCGACAACGACAGCTCCTCTGGCGTCTCGGGTGACCTGGAGACCGCGACCACCGTGGCCTCGTTCATGGAGGGCTACTGGGGGATGGGATCCACGGTCTCGTCGTACTCCACCGCGAAGCGGCTGGAGGTCGGCTCCCCCGGCGGCGGGCAGGCCGGCCGGAAGAAGAAGGGGCAGGACCCCGAGGCGGAACTGCGGCGGGCGCTCGCGGACCGGATCGAGGACAACCTGACCGGGCTCCTCCAGCGGGCGGGCGAGATCGTCCGCGCCGACCGGTCCAGGGTCCTTTGCCTGGCGCACGCGCTTGAGAGCCACAAGACCCTCACCGGGGACGACGTGCTCGCCGTGCTCGAGTACCGCGAAGGCCCGCTCGTGGACGGCAGGCCGTACGCTGACCCCGGGCTCGTGAGGGAGCTGGAGGAATATCACGCGAGCGCGCTGCGGGCACACCAAGAGCACAGCAAGATCACGCTGAGCATGCCGCAGATCCCCCATCCGGTGCTGGCCGCGTCCGGGACCAAGGGCTGGCTCGTGGCGCCGGACCTGGATCCCCTCCACATCACCGATCAGGGGAACGGGGCCGAGCCGGAGGACGCGCCGGGGCCGGCCAGCGCTCTCGACCCGGGCGCCGAGCCCGGGCCGCCGAACGGCTCCGGGCCCGCGCCGGGCGAGGGGCCGCCCGGCGGGTCCTGACGCGGGCCGTCGGCCGCTGCGGTGAGGTTTCACCGCCTCAAGGTGCTGCGCCGCCTGCCCCACCCCGGCCGGGGCTTCACCCAGGGCCTGATCGCTGAGGACGGGACAGTGTGGGAGAGCACCGGCCTGTACGGCGAGTCGGCGGTCCGGCGTTACCGGCTGGGCCAAGACGAGCCGGACGCCAGCGCGGCCCTGCCGCCCGACCTGTTCGCCGAGGGCATCTGCCGGGTAGGTGATCATCTCTGGCAGCTGACCTGGCAGGAGCGAGTCGCGCTGCGCTGGGATCTGCGCAGCCTGACCCTGCTGGAGACCGTCGCCTACAACCGTGAGGGCTGGGGCATCTGCAGCGCGGGCCCGTTGCTGCTGACCAGCGACGGAAGCAGCGAGCTGGTCAGGCGCGATCCGCGGACCCTGGCGCCGCTCGGCGTCGTCGTGGTGCGCTGCGGCGGGCGGCGCGTCGGCGGCCTCAACGATCTCGCCTGGTCCGACGGGCGGGTGTGGGCCAACATCATGCCCCGGCCCTACCTGGCCGGGATCGACCCGGCCAGCGGCGAGGTCGTCGACGTCGTCGACGCCCGGGCGGCCTGGGAGCGTCACCGGGGTGACCCCGACGCGGTCCTCAACGGCGTAACGGCACTTCCTGGGGCCGGGGAGTTCCTGCTCACCGGGAAGCGCTGGCGGTTCCTCTACCACGTCGCCCTGATCGAGGGCCGCGGCCGCAAGCGGCCAGAAGACCTGCTGGCAGGCTAGGCCGGGCTGCTCGAGACCGGCGAGGCCCTCCCGCAGGCGCCATGGGAGATGTCCCCCGCACACACCTGAGACGGCCCGCGCACGACTACAGAAAGCAGAGGACATGCTGGACACCGCCCCGCTCCGGGACGCCTACCGCGCGCTGCTTGACGCCGCTGCCGGCGCGGACCAAGCACGGTCCCGCCGGCTGGCGAGTGGAACGCCGACCAGATCCTGGCCCTCCAGTGTCGCCTCGGGCGCCAACACCACCTACGACAACCGCATGGCGCTCGACGCCTGGACCATCAAACGCCTGATCGCGCGCGTCGGCGGCAGTGCGGGACTTCGAGAGCGCGTCCGCCGCCACGGGGAGTCTCTCTGCGCACTCGGCGGGCCGGCGCTGAGCGAGGCCGAGCTCGACACGCTGGTGCCCACCCTGCTCCTGTCCAAGGACACGGTCCTGGTCGATCAGCCGTGCCGATGAGGGACCTCATCACCGGGCTAGCCGACGTGGAACTGCCCACCCACACCAGGCAGCTCCTGTCCCTGCTGCCGGACGGCGCCAGGCCCGGGTAGGTCGGCCGAAGCCGGCCGCGACACGCCCGCCTGCCGGCCGCGGCCCGGGCCGCCAGCGATCTACACTCCGGGTATGA
>DASYXX010000236.1:0-1729 GCA_035934395.1 Streptosporangiaceae bacterium | reverse complement strand
GGGCGATGCTGCCAGCAAAGCGGGGAAGGGCATCAGGGTCCCCGGCGCATCGGGTCGGGTTGAGTTCTCCGATCGACAGCGCTCGCACCCGCGGATCTCGCGCTGCCAGCTGGAGCGCCAGTTCGGCCTGGTCGAGGGTAGGCCCGGTGTTGCGGCAGTCAGTATTCTCCGCTAGCGGGGCATCGATGAAGTCCAGGACGTCAACGTCGATGTGAAGGGCGAGCGGACCAGGCGGGAGATGGTCAAGTGCAGCCCGGGCCGCACCGGCTGGATCAGCCGCGAGTGCCTCGCTGGTGGTCACGTGCAAGCCGAGCCGGTCAGCTTGCTCGCGCTCCCAGCCGGTAGCCACGCGTGGCTCCACCCCTAGCCATGCCACCTGGTATGCCTCAAGCAGCGGCCGAGGCCCAAACGCATCGGTGACGGTGTCCACGCAACCGGGCAGGGCCAGCGCGTGCGCTAGCCCCATCCAGTCCAGGGCGCCGTCCGTGGTGCTTTCCGGGGTGTTGATGTCGTAATGACGGTCGACGTACAGCAACCCGGGAGCCCCGGCGCCGAGGCGCCGCAGAGCCGCCATCACCCCGAGCACGATCGTGCAGTTGCCGCCGAGCACGAGAGCAAGGTCGCCGCGCGCCAGCAGCGGCTCGAGCCGGTCGGCCAGCTGCCGCAGCGACGCGGTCGCCTGGCCGACGTTCTGGGCCAGCGGGTGATCCCGGTCAGGGCTCCATACCTGATGCGGCAGGTCTCCGTCGTCATGGATCTCCAGCCCTGATCCCATGAGCTGTTCGGGCAAGCCGGCCGAGCGCAATGCCGCAGGCGCCAGATCCTGGCCGGCCGCATAGCTGGCGGCGCTGCTCGGAACACCCACGATGGAGACCCTGCTCACCGGGCGAGGGTACCAGTGCCCACCGCAGCGGCACCGCGACCTGGTGCCTTAGCAGTTACGCTCGCCCGGCCGGGCTTTCTTGCGGCGCGGTGCCAGGCTTGTGATCCGGCGGTCCGCTCATCCTCGCTGTCTGACCCCCTTGACAGCCGCTTCCGCCTGGATGAGCACCCGGCTGCGGGAGAAGATCTTTCTCAGGCGCGCTGCAGCGTGGGGGTCTCCGGTGAGCTCCAGCGCGCCCGCGGCGGCCGCCGCGGAACCGGTGACCTTCCCGGAGGCGATGTCCGCCCAGGTCTCCTCGTCGGTGGTCAAGGTGGCGGCGGGATCGTGGGCCCGGCCCGGATGGAGCTGGATCGAGCCGTCGTCGACGGTCAGGTGAAAGACCAGGCCTCCGACGTGGTACTCGTAGGTCTCGGTGATGCCCCTGGCGGCGTCGCGGTCGGCGAAGGCGGCCATTGCGAGCGCCGCCCAGTGGGGGCGGAAACTCTCCCCGGGCTTACGGGAGCCTAGCCGCCGGACTCCCCATGCGACGAGCGGCAGCATCGCGTCGGCGAGATCGCGGCCGTCGCCGGTGAGCTCGTAGACCTGTCTGGCGGCGGGGGGCGGGAGCTGCTGACGGGCAACGATGCCGTCACGGTCAAGATCACGTAGCCGTTGGGTCAGCAGGTTGCGGCTGATCCCGGGCAGGCCGTCGAGCAGGTCGGTGAAGCGCCGCGGCCCCAGCAGGAGCTCGCGGACGATCAGCAGGGTCCACCGATCGCCGACAACGTCGAGCGCGCGCGCCGCGCCGCAGTACTGCTGGTAGCGGTGCTCAGGCACAATGGTTCCTTTTTTGAACTTGATGGTATA
>DASYXX010000234.1:0-10823 GCA_035934395.1 Streptosporangiaceae bacterium | reverse complement strand
GGAGGTCGGCCGGAGGACGGGCGGGCCGCGGAGGAGTCGCAGTGACCGATGACCTGGACGCGCTTGTGGCGGCTCTTCCGGACGGGCGGGTGATCACCGATCCGGACATCATCGAGGCCTACCGGCGGGATCAGACGTGGGCGGTGGCGCCGGGCAAGCCGCGGTGCGTGGTCTCGGCGCGGGGCACCGGCGAGGTGGCGGCGACCATGCGCTGGGCGAGCGAGCACGGGGTCCCGGTGGTGCCGCGCGGCGGCGGAACCGGCCTGGCCGGGGGCGCGGCCGCGGGCGACGGGTGCGTGATCCTTTCGCTGGCCCGGATGAACCAGATCCTGGAGCTTGATCCCGCCAACGAGCTGGCGGTGGCCGAGGCCGGGGTGCTCAACGCGGACCTGGACCGGGCCGCGGCAGCGCACGGGCTGATGTACGCGCCCGACCCGTCGAGCTACGAGATATCGACGATCGGCGGCAACCTGGCCACCAACGCGGGCGGGCTGCGCTGCGTGAAGTACGGCGTCACCCGCGACGCGGTGCTCGGGCTCGAGGTCGTGCTCGCCGACGGCCGGATCCTGCGCACCGGGCGCCGGACCGTCAAGGGCGTGGCCGGCTACGACCTGACCAGCCTGTTCGTCGGCTCGGAGGGCACCCTGGGGGTCATCACCTCCGCCACCTTGCGGCTGCGGCCCCGGCCCGCGAAGCCGCCGGTCACCGTGGCCGCGAGCTTCCCCAGCTTCGGCGCGGCCGCGCGCGCGGTGACCGCGATCCTGCGGGCCCGGCTGCAGCCGAGCCTGCTCGAGCTGATCGACCGGGTCACGCTGCGCGCCATCGACGACTGGAAACAGCTCGGCTTCGGCGACGAGGTCCAGGCGCTGCTGATCGCCCAGGACGACACCGACGACGCCGCCCGCCGAGCGCAGCTCATGCGGGACACGTGCGCCGAGCACGGCGCCCTGCTCGCCGACCTGTCGACCACCGAAGCCGAGTCGCGGCAGCTCCTCGACATCCGGCGGCTCGCGCACCCGGCCGTCGAGCGGCTCGGGGCCACGCTGGTCGAGGACGTGTGCGTGCCCCGGTCCCGGCTGCCGGACATGGTCGAGCGCATCGAGCAGGCCGCCGGCCGGCACGGGGTGGTGATCGCAACGGTCGCCCACGCCGGGGACGGCAACCTGCACCCGGTCTTCGTCTTCGACCGCACCGCGGCCGAGGCGGACGTGCCGGAGAACGTCTGGGCCGCCGCCGACGAGGTGTTCCGGGCCGCGCTGGACCTCGGCGGCACGCTGACCGGCGAGCACGGCGTCGGGCTGATCAAGCGGCGCTGGCTGGCCCTCGAGCTGGGCGACGACTCGATGGCCGTGCACCGCGCGGTCAAGAACGCGCTCGACCCGGCCGGGCTCCTCAACCCGGGCAAGGTCCTCTAAGCCCGGCGGCGCTCACGGGCGTCTACCCGACGGCCATCGGCGAGCTGCTCCTGCGGAACGCCGCCAGGAGCTCATAGCCGGCCGCCCCGGCGGCGAGTCGGCCGCCTGCGGTGACGGCCGGTCCCGGCGGAGCACCGCGAGCAGTTCCTCGTAGGGGCCGATCAGGTAGGCCTCGTCCTCGGGCTCGAAGCGGGTGTCGCGGCGCGGCGGGTGCTCCAGCCGGTCGGGATCGGCGGCGCGCCTGATCGCGAGGACCCGCGTCCTGGCCGTGAGGTCGCCCATCGCCAGCCCGTGCAGCCCGCCGTCGGGCGTGACCGTCAGCCGGGCGACCAGCAGCGGCTGGTCGCCGGCGTAGAACGTGCTCAGCACGTCGAGGCCGAGCGCGGCGCCCACGAACCAGGGCGCGGCCAGCGCCGCGGTCGAGCCGACGAAGGAAAAGCCGAAGCTCTCCCTGACCGAGCGGGCCAGCTGCGGGTCGAACATCCGCAGCACGACCGGCGTAGCTTCCCGGCGGTCGCCGAGCTGGTCGCGTACGGCCAGGCCGGCCTCCAGGTTGGCCAGGTCGTCGCTGGTCAGCACCGCGACGGCGGAGGCACTCGCGAGGCTGACCGACTCCAGCGTCTCCGGCTGCGTCCCGTCGGCGATGACGACGGGCACGCCGAGGGCCCTGGCCTGCCCGAGGTGCCGGTTGCGCTCGTCTTTCTCGACCACCACGATGGCCGTTCCCGCGGCGGCCAGCAGCCGGACGACCTGCATGCCGACCGAGCCCAGGCCGATGACCAGGACATGCCCGCTCAGCCCGGTGATCCGCTGCCGTCCGAGCAACTCGGAGATCCGCAGGCCGACGATGGTGTTGGTCACCATCGCGAAGAAGACCGCGACGAACAGCGCGCCCGCGAGCATCAGGCCGGTCGCGCCCGCGATCAGCCAGGCAGGCTGATCGCGGAAGGAGTAATCGCCGTACCCGACCGTGGTGACCGTCTCTACGGAGAAGTAGACGGCGTCCAGGACCGAGAGATGGCGTCCGCTGCCGCCGCCGGCCTGGTAGGCGAGGCGCAGCACCGCGGTCGAGACGATGACCACCGCGAACAGCGCGGCCAGGGCCCACCCGAGCCGCCGGTCGACGGCGCGCAGCATGGAGAGCGCCAGCTGCCGGGCGTACCTGACCTGGCGCCTTGCTAGCGCGGGAACCGGGCCGGCCGGCCGGCCGGCGCCGCCGCTGAGACCGGCGCCGTCGAGGGCCTCCGGCGTTCCGATCAGGGTGACCTCGTCCCCGGGCGCGACCTCGTGGTCGCGGCCCGGGCATATCTCCGCGTTCCCGCCGACGGCAGGCAGGACGGCGACCGGGGCCAGGTCCCCGTACAGCTCGCGCAGGCTGCCCGCCCTCGGCGCCGTGGTCCGCACGGCCGCGAAACGGTCACCGGAGAGCCAGACATCCTGGCCCGTGCCCAGGCAGGCCTCGGCGATCGACGGCGCGGCGAGCCCGGCCGTGTCCAGCACCGAGACCTCGATCTGGGACAACGCCCGTCCCACGGCGGGGTTCGTCAGCTGCACCACGACCCGCACGTCCGCGCGGAGCTTGCGGGTCAGCAGCGCGGTCTCGAGCGTGTGCAGGTCGTCTTCCTCCGCGCAGACGACCGCCGCGCAGCCGGCCAGCCCGGCCTCCTCGAGCGTCTCGGCGGCACGGGAACTGCCGGCGATGTGGGGCACCCCCCAGGTGATGAGGTTGCGCGCCAGGCGCAGGTCGGGGTTGTCGTCCACGACCACGGCCGGGACGCCGGATAGGCTCAGCTGCTGCACGATGCGCAGCCCGACCCGGTGCAGGCCGCACACGATCACGTGCCCGCGCAAGTCGGCATACGCCGGGGGAGCCTGAGCGGGTCGTTCCCCCGGGCCAGCGCCGCGGGGGGTTCCGGGGGGTCGTCCCCCCGGGCCAGCACGGTCGCCGCTCACGCCGGGCAGTATCGCACGCCGACATGACGCTCAAGCTGGCCCACATCGCAGCGATGTACCGCGCCCGCCGCAGGGTAGGCTGCCGACCACCGGGGAGAAGCCGATGACCAGTCGTCGTCACGAGAACGACCAGCCGCCATTCAGGTACGACGCCAGGCTCGCGAACGAGATCGAGCTCGCCTGGCAGCAGCGGTGGCAGGCCGAGGGCACGTTCTACGCGCCCAACCCGGTCGGCCCGCTTTCGGCGGGTTTCGAGCGGGCCGCCGGCCGGCCGAAGGCCTATGTCCTCGACTTCTTCCCCTACCCGAGCGGCGTCGGCCTGCACGTCGGGCACCCGCTCGGCTATATCGGCACCGATGTGCTGTGCCGGTTCCTGCGCATGACCGGCCACACGGTGCTGCACGCGTTCGGCTACGACGCGTTCGGGCTTCCCGCGGAGCAGTACGCGATCAGCACCGGCCAGCATCCCAAGATCAGTACCAGGAACAACATCGACAACATGCGCCGCCAGCTGCTCAGACTGGGTCTCGGGTACGACACCCGGCGCGAGTTCGCGACCACGGATCCCCGGTTCTACCGCTGGACCCAGTGGATCTTCCTGCAGATCTACGGGAGCTGGTTCGACGAGGATCGGCAGCGGGCCAGGCCGATCAGCGAGCTGGTCGCCGAGTTCGAGGCCGGGACGCGGGCGCCGGCGGGCCCGGCCAACCCGGACGGTAAGTCCTGGGCGGACCTCGATGAGCTGACGCGCAGGCAGGTGGTGGACGGCTGGCGGCTGGCCTACATCGCCGAGGAGCTGGTCAACTGGTCCCCGGGCCTGGGCACGGTCCTGGCGAACGAGGAGGTAACCGCCGAGGGGCGCAGCGACGTCGGCAACTACCCGGTCTACCGGCGCCCGCTACGGCAGTGGCTGCTCCGGATCACCGCGTACGCGGAGCGGCTGCTGGCCGACCTCGACGAGCTCGACTGGCCGGATCCGATCAGGCAGCAGCAGCGCAACTGGATCGGCCCCAGCGACGGCGCGGTCGTCACGTTCGACGTGGCCGGCCCGTCCGGCCTGCGCATCGAGGCGTTCACCACCAGGCCGGACACGTTGCCCGGCGCCACGTACCTGGTCCTGGCGCCCGAGCACCCCCTCGCCGGGGAGCTGGCGGCCGAGGACTGGCCCGAGGGCACCCCGCAGGCGTGGCGGTTCCCGGTCGGCCGGGACGCAGCGGCCGCCTGGTCGCCGGCGGACGCGGTCCGCGCTTACCGGGAGGCCGCGTCGATGATCGGCGACCGGCAGCGGATGACCGGCCGGGACAAGACCGGGGTGTTCACCGGCACCTTCGCGGTCAACCCCGCCACCGGCGGGCAGATCCCGGTGTTCCTCGCCGACTACGTGATGATGGGTTACGGCACCGGGGCCATCATGGGCGTTCCCGCCGACGACGACCGCGACCTGGAGTTCGCCGGCGCCATGGGCCTCCCGGTCATCTCGGATTACCAGCAGATCGGCGATGCCGACGTCTCTGATGACGACCGGTTCGGCAGGGTAGACGTCTCTGACGACGAGCGGTTCGGCAGGATGGACGTCTCTGATGACGAGCGGTTCGGCAGGGTAGACGTCTCTGATGACGAGCGGTTCGGCAGAGTAAGAAGAGCCATCGGCTGGCTGGAAGCCAGCGGGCACGGGCGCCGCCAGCGGACCTACCGGCTGCGGGACTGGCTGTTCTCCCGGCAGCGGTACTGGGGCGAGCCGTTCCCGATCGTGTACGACTCGCACGGCCTGCCGGTCGCTCTGCCCGAGGAGATGCTGCCGGTCACGCTGCCCGAGATGAGCGACTTCGCCGGCCTCCGGGCGCAGGCACAGCCGGCCGGGCACAGCGAGGAGCCGGTGCCGCCGCTGGCGCGGGCCCGGGACTGGGCCGACGTCGAGCTCGACCTGGGCGACGGCCGGCAGCACTACCGGCGTGAGCTGAACACGATGCCGCAGTGGGCCGGGTCGTGCTGGTACTACCTGCGTTATCTCGACCCGGACAACGACGCGGTGTTCGTCGACCCGCGCAACGAGCGGTACTGGGGCGAGCCCTTCCCGATCGTTTACGACTAGACCGGGCTGCCGGTCGCGCTACCCGAGTCGATGCTGCCCGTCGAACTTCCGCCCATGACCGACTTCCGGCCGCGGGCCAGCGACAGCGACGATCCGCGGCCGCCGCTGTCACGGGCGCCCGGCTTCGAGATGGCCGAACTCGACCTCGGCCACGGTCCCAGCGCGTATCGCCGGGAGACGAACACGATGCCGCAGTGGGCCGGGTCGTGCTGGTACTACCTGCGCTATCTCGACCCGGACAACGACGCGACGTTCGTCGACCCGCGCAACGAGCGGTACTGGATGGTGCCCGAGGGCGGGGGACCGGGTGACGGGGGCGTGGACCTGTACGTCGGGGGCGTGGAACACGCCGTGCTGCACCTGCTCTATGCCAGGTTCTGGCACAAGATCCTGTTCGACCTCGGCCACGTGTCGACCAGGGAGCCGTTCCGGCGGCTGATCAACCAGGGGTACATCACGGCCGACGCGTTCACCGACGCGCGCGGGATGTACGTGCCGGCCGGCGAGGTCGAGCACCTGCCGGACGGGACGTTTCTTTATCACGGAGCGCCGGTGACCCGCCGCGCCGGGAAGATGGGCAAGAGCCTGAAGAACAGCGTGAGCCCCGACGACATCTACGCCGAATACGGCGCGGACACCCTGCGGCTGTACGAGATGGCGATGGGGCCCCTGGATGCCGACCGACCGTGGCACACCGACGACATCGTCGGGGTCCACCGGTTCCTGCAGCGGCTGTGGCGCAGCCTCGTTGACGAGGCCACCGGAGAGCTGATCGCTGACGGCGGCGCGATCGACGCGGACACGGCGCGGCTGCTGCACCAGACGATCGGCGCGGTGCGCGAGCACTACGCCGGGCTGCGGTTCAACATCGCGATCGCCCGGCTGCAGGAGCTGAGCACGCACGCGGCCCGCATCGTCGCGGCGCGCGGAAAGCTGCCGAGGGCCGTCGCGGAGCCGCTGGTCCTCATGGTCGCGCCGCTCGCCCCGCACATCGGCGAGGAGCTCTGGGCCCGTCTCGGCCACGCCGAGCCGATCGCCTACGCGGCGTTCCCGGAGGCCGACCCGGGTCTGGCCGCCGAGCCGACGGTCGTGCTCCCGGTCCAGATCGACGGCAAGGCCCGGTTCCGGATCGAGGTCCCCGCGGACGCCGGCGAGGAGCAGATCGCCGCGATCCTGGCCCGACATCCGGCCCTCGCCCGCTATGTCGGCGACGCCGGCGTGGACCGCCTGGTCATCGTGCCGGGCCGCATCGCCAACGTCGTGACCAGGCGGTAGGTTCGTTGCACGAGCGAGCCGCAGGGGCGCGGCGGCGCCTGGACTGAGGAGCGAGGGACGAGCGACGAGGGAAGGCGGCGCCTCAAGGGCGCCCCGGAGGCGAGCGGGGATACACAGTGACCAGGCAAGCGTGGGGAGACGCGATCGTTACGGTGAGCGAGGCCGGTGCCGCGCTCGACTTCTTCTTTCCCGACCCCCGGCTGGGCCCGCCGGGCGGGCCCGACCAGGTGGCCGCGGCCGCCGAGCGGGAGGACCCGCTCCGGGCGGTGCGCGTCACCCGCCGGCGCGTGCAGGCCGCCGACCTCGACGGGCCGCCCCGCGACGCCGGAGACGCCTACCTGCGCCTCCACCTGCTGTCGCACCGGCTGGCCCGGCCGAACAGCATGAACCTCGACGGCATCTTCGGCGTGCTTCCGACGGTCTGCTGGACCTCGCTCGGGCCGGTCGACGCGGCCGAGGCCGGGGCGTTCCAGCTGCGGACCCGCGCGGCCGGGCGCCAGGTCGAGGTCCGGTCGGCGGACAAGTTCCCGCCCATGCTCGACTACGTCGTCCCGGCCGGAGTGCGCGTGGCCGACGCCAGCCGCGTGCGCCTTGGCGCGTACCTTGCCGAGGGCACGACCGTTATGCATGAAGGTTTTGTCAATTACAACGCCGGGACGCTCGGCGCGGCGATGGTCGAGGGGCGCATCAGCCAGGGCGTGGTCGTCGGCGCGGGCACGGACATCGGCGGCGGTGCGTCGATCCAGGGCACGCTGTCCGGGGGCGGCAAGGATCGCATCACGGTCGGCGAGCGGTGCCTGCTCGGCGCCAACTCCGGGCTCGGGATCAGCCTGGGCGACGACTGCGTGGTCGAGGCCGGGCTCTACCTGACCGCGGGCACCGTCGTGACCCTGGCCGGGGAGCCGGTCAAGGCGCGCGAGCTGTCCGGGCGGCCGGGGCTGCTGTTCCGCCGCAACAGCGTGACCGGAACGGTGGAGGCGCTGCCGCAGAGCGGGTCCTGGGGGACGCTCAACGCGCAGCTCCACGCCGCCGCGCCCCCCGCCGCCGGGCCATGATCCGGGCAGTGTAGCGTCGTCCACGCGGCCCATGGCTCCTCGGCCAGCGTCGTGGCCGAGGAGGAGGCACCGTGCGCGCGCGGCAGAAGATACCGCCGGCGGACACGCTGGTGATCTTCGGCATCACCGGCGACCTGGCCAGGAAGCAGACGTTCCGCGCGCTGTACCGGCTGGAGGCACGTCACCGCCTCGCCTGCCACGTGATCGGCGTCGCCCGGCAGGACTGGTCCCACGACGATCTCGTCGCCCACGCCAGGAAGGCGATCGTGGACTCCGGCGAGCCGCTCGACCAGAAGGTGCTCGACCGGCTGGCCAAGCGCCTGTCGTACCACGGTGGTGACTTCGCGGCCGCGGACACCTACCAGCGGCTGGCCCAGACCCTGGCGGGCGTTGAGCACCCGCTGTTCTACCTGGAGATCCCGCCCAGCCTGTTCGGCGCCGTGGTCGACTCCCTGGCCGGCGCCGGGCTCACCACGGGCGCGCGGGTGATCGTGGAGAAGCCCTTCGGGCATGACCTGGCGTCGGCGCGCGAGCTCAACGCCGACCTGCGGCGCCACCTGGCCGAAGACCAGATCCTGCGCATCGACCACTTCCTCGGCAAGGAGCCGGTCCTCGACCTGCAGTACATCCGGTTTGCCAACGACCTGCTCGAGCCGGTGTGGAACCGGAACCACGTCTCCTGCGTGCAGATCACGATGGCCGAGGACTTCGGGGTCGAGGCGCGGGGCAGCTTCTACGACCCGGTCGGCGCGCTGCGGGACGTGGTGCAGAACCATTTGCTCCAGGTGCTCTCGCTGGTCGCCATGGAGCCGCCGGTGGGCCCCACGGCGGACGACCTTCGCGACAAGAAGGTCGAGGTGTTCCGCTCGATGCCGGAAGCCAACCCGGCCCACTACTTCCGCGGCCAGTACCAGGGCTATCTCGACGTACCGGAAGTGGCTAAAGGGTCCACCACCGAGACCTACGCCGCCTTGCGGCTCGAGGTGGACAACTGGCGCTGGGCCGGGGTGCCGTTCTTCATCCGGGCGGGCAAGGCCCTGCCCGCCCGGGTCACCGAGGTGCGGCTGGTGTTCCGGCGGCCGCCCCGGATCCGCTTTATCGGCGGGGCGAACCACGGCGAGCCGAACCAGATCGTGCTGCGCATCGACCCGGCCTCGGGGCTGCGGATCGCGCTCACCTCACAGGGGGCCGACCGGGGGTGGCGCCACGTGCACCTCGACATGCTCTTCGCCGAGGAGATCGGGCAGCCGCTGGAGCCCTACGAGCGGCTGCTGCGAGACGCTATAGCAGGAGACAGCCACCTGTTCTCCCGCGAGGACACCGTGGAGGAGACCTGGCGGGTGGTCCAGCCGCTGCTCGACGACCCGCCGCCGGTGCACGAGTACGCGCAGGGTTCCTGGGGGCCACCGGAGGCGGCCACGCTGGTCCGCGGGTATTCCGAGTGGCACGAGCCGTGGCTGCCCGCCACTTCCGACTCACACAACGGAGGACACGATGCCAGCCACTGAGACCCGCCAGCTCGGCATGGTGGGGCTGGGCCGGATGGGAGCGAACATAGTCCGCAGGCTCATGCGCGACGGCCACCCGTGCGTGGTCTACGACCGCAACCCCGGGCCGATCGAGGCGCTGACCGCCGAGGGCGCGGTCGGGACCTTTCACCTGGACGAGTTCGTCCAGGCCCTGACCAAGCCGCGGGCGGCCTGGGTGATGGTGCCCGCGGGCGAGATCACCGGGCAGACGATCGACGAGCTGGCCCGCCGCATGGAGCCGGGCGACATCATCATCGACGGCGGCAACACCTACTACCGCGACGACATCCACCGCGCCGCCGCCCTGTCCCGGCAGGGGATCCGGCTGATCGACTGCGGGACCAGCGGCGGCATCTGGGGCCTCGACCGCGGCTACTGCCTCATGATCGGCGGCGACGACGACGCCGTGGCCAGCCTGGCGTCGATATTCGGCTCCCTCGCGCCGGGCGTGGACGCCGCGGCGCGCACGCCCGGCCGCACCGGCGAGCCCGGCCCCGCCGAGCAGGGCTGGCTGCACTGCGGCCCGAACGGTGCCGGGCACTTCGTCAAGATGGTGCACAACGGCATCGAGTACGGCATGATGGCGGCCCTGGCCGAGGGGATCAACGTGCTGCACAGCGCGAACATCGGCAAGAGCAAGCAGGGCGGCGACGCGGAGACCGCCCCGCTGGAGCATCCCGAGTACTACCAGTACGACATCGACACGACCGACGTGGCCGAAGTGTGGCGCCGGGGCAGCGTGATCGGCTCCTGGCTGCTCGACCTGCTGGCCATCTCGCTGCAGCAGTCGCCGGACCTCAGCGACTTCGCGGGCCGGGTCTCGGACTCCGGCGAGGGCCGCTGGACCTCGATCGCCGCCATCGAGGAAGGCGTTCCGGCGCCGGTCCTCACCAGCTCGCTGTACTCCCGGTTCTCCTCCCGGCAGCTCGACATGTTCGCCGACAAGGCGCTGTCGGCCATGCGCAAGCAGTTCGGTGGCCACGACGAGAAGCCCGCCACCGGCGTCTGAGGGCTGATGGATGTACCGGAGGGCTTGTGATAGCAAGCCCAACGGTTCATTCACGATGATGGCCGCTAACTCCCGTCGGAGACCTCGGCCTGTGCCTGCCGCAGCAGTGCGGAGTTCCGCAAGCGGCCCTGTGGCAGTTCGCTGACCAGCGCCCGGGAGCGGGCAGTCCGTTCGTTGAACCGCCTCTGCGATCAGGGCACGCACCGGGCGGGCCACTTCGCGCCGTTCAACACCGCCGGCGCCGGCTACGAGGACAACGTGGTCAGCTGGCCCTCGGTCGAGACCGCCGCCGACTACACGGCGAGCTCGCTGCTCGCGTTCGCGCTCGGAACCGCCTGACGGCTGGCCTGCTCGGTCGGCTCAGCTGCCGCGCGAGGCGGAGTCGTGCAGTGGGGCCGCGCGCAATTCGAGATAACGCCGCTCGGGAACGCTCGCGGTCATCGTCGCCGCCCGGAGGTAGCAGCTTCGGGCGGCGACGGTGTCGCCGGCCTGCTC
>DASYXX010000223.1:0-1536 GCA_035934395.1 Streptosporangiaceae bacterium | reverse complement strand
TCCGCGACGGTCGCCGCTGACAGGGCGTTCTCGACGTTGCGGCGCACCGCCTCGTCCGGCGCGAGGCGCCGGCTGGCGGCGATCAGCCGGACCGACGGGAGGGGCATCGGGTAAGCGAACGGCCAGCCCGGAGTCGTGCAGGCCAGGATGAGCCGACCGACCCGGTCAGGGCACCGCACCGCCAGTTCCTGCGCGATCATGCCGCCCAGGCTTGCGCCCAGCACGTGCGCGGTGCCGATTCCGGCGTCGTCCAGCACGGCCAGCGCGTCGGCGACCATGTCGGCGACGCTGAACGAGCCTGAGGCGGCGCTGCGTCCGCTGCCCCGGTTGTCGGGGAGCACGAGCCGGAACCGGCGCTGCAGGGGGCCGAGGGCAGGGCCCCAGCCTGCCCGGTCGAGGCCGAGACCCTGGATGAGCAGCAGCACAGGCCGCCGGAAGGTGGCGCGGCCGCGCACCTCGTATGCGATCCGCAGGTCACCGTGGCGGGCGTACCGCGTCCTGCTCACCAGGCTTAGCATTCGCCCGGGCTAGTCCGGGCGGGCAAGCCGGTCAAAGGTCCCGGGAGCGGTCGGCGTTGCGCATGCTGTCGTAAACGGCGATGAGGGCGGCTTTCTGCTCGCCGGTCAGCCGGCCGTCGGCGCGGATCGCGGCGGTGACCTCCTCGGAGACCTGGCCTTCGGCCTCGGGGTCCTGCCCCTCGAGCAGGCCGGCCTGGACGAGCAGGGTCTCGGCGGAGACGTTGAGCGCCTCCGCGATGAGCTTGAGCACCCGCACGGAGGGCTGGTGCATGCCGCGCTCGACCTGGCTCAGGTAGGGGTTGGACAGGCTGGTCAGCTCGGCCAGCTGCCGCAGCGACAGCCGCGCGAGCTGGCGCTGGCTGCGGATGAACGCGCCGAGGGCCTCCATCTGGGCGCTCCACGGATCGGGCACCGGCCATCTCCTTTCGCCGACCGGCTCGAGCCCCCTCGTCCATCGACCGGGCCGGGACACCCGTTCAGTGTCCGAGTCGAGCACCTCCGGTCATCACATCCGCCGGTCGGGCACCTCGCTAAGTATAGTGAGCATGACGATGCGCGGCGGGTGGCTTTCGCGGCCCGGCGCGCATGTCAGATGGGGTTACTTGGCCGGGGAGCCGGCCTTGTTCTTGGCGGTGTCGTTCTTGGCGGTGTCGTTCTTGGCGGTGTCGTTCTTGGCGGTGAGCACCGGCGCGGTGGCGGCGATCACGTCCTCGGCGAACTTCCGCTGAGCGGCGAGCAGCTTCTCGGCGAAGTCGTAGGCGTTGCCGACCAGCTCGCCCGGCTTGGGCAGCTTGTCAGCGAACGGCATCGGGGGGACCGGCAGCGACGGGGTGATGGACTGGACGGTCTCGGCCCAGGTCCGGATCGCGTCGGTGACGGCCTCCTGGCTCTTGCGGATAGTGTCCAGGATCTGGTCCTGGAGCTCCTTGCTGGCGGTACGCGCGTCGGTCATCTGAATCTCCTCCTCGACGGTTGTCTGTGCTCAGTATATCAAGCATAGTGGATGGTTTGTCAAGCG
>DASYXX010000220.1:0-11746 GCA_035934395.1 Streptosporangiaceae bacterium | reverse complement strand
CGCCGTACTTCCGCGCGACCTCCTCGGCCTGGTCCTGCCTGCGGCTGACCACGGACGTGACCGTGACGCCGTCGATATTTGCGAGGCCATCGAGGTGCCTGATGCCGAAGGCCCCAGCCCCGGCGAGTGCGATCCGCATGGCTTAGTTCTCCTCCTCGAGGGGGCGCAGCACCATGTGGCCGACCGCGGTGTTGGACCCGGGCACATGGTAGAAGCGATAGAGCTCCTCGACCTTCGGGCCCATCGCGCCGCGCATGATCAGCTGCATGACCAGCTCGATCCCCTCGGAGCCCGCCTCCCGCACGTACTCGATATGCGGCAGGCGGGCCAGGCCCTCCGGATCTGTGACGAGCCGGTCCATGAACGCGTGGTCGAACGGGGAGTTGATGAAGCCCGCCCGCGGCCCCTGCAGCTGATGGCTCATGCCGCCGGTGCCCCAGACGTGAACCGTGACGTCCTCCCCGAAGCTCGCCGTGGCGCGGCGGATCGCCTGGCCCAGGCGGTAGCAGCGATGGCCGGTCGGCGGCGGGTACTGCACGACGTTGACGGCCAGCGGGATGACCCGCACCGGCCACTCGTCGGGCTGGCCGTAGACCAGGGACAGCGGCACGGTGAGGCCGTGGTCGACGTCGAGCTTGTACAGCAGCGTGAGGTCGAACTCGTCGAGGATCAGCTTCTCGGCGAGGTGCGCCGCCAGGTCAGCGTGGCCCCGGACGACCGGCACCGGGCGCGGCCCGTAGCCCTCGTCGGCGGGCGGGAACTCGTCGGCGCAGCCCAGCGCGAACGTGGGGACGATCTCGGGCGTGAACGCGGTCATGTGGTCGTTGTAGACGAGGATCACCACGTCGGGGCGATTGCGGGCCGCCCAGTCCTTGGTCCAGTCGTACCCGGCGAACAGGGGCTTCCAGTACGGCTCGCCCGTCTTGCCGAGGTCGATCGCCGCGCCGATCGCGGGGATATGGCTGGTCGTCAGCCCGGCGGTGATGCGCGCCACCTCAGGTTCCGTCCCGCACCGAGCGCCAGCCCTCGGGCGAGCGCCCCCCGTGCAGCATCATCTGCTGGTAGTCGTCGATGCTCATTCCGGTCATCGTGGACACCGCCTGCAGGTAGCTGAGCCCGTCCGTAGCGAAGATCTTCGCGAGGAAGTAGATGTTGCCGCCCTGGTCGAGCATCGCGTTGTAGTCGCGGTCGAGCACGGCCTGCTTCTGCGCCTCGGTCATCGGCCACTCATCGAGGTAGGCCCGTTCGCCGGCCTTGAAGCGCTCGCGGTTCTCCGGCTTCATCAGGCTCATGCAGAACTGGTTCAGGTGATAACCCTGTTTGGCGCGTCGCGCCGTGAAGACCCGGGTGCCCGGGATGTCATCGAACTCCGACGTGTACGTCGTCAAGGTCAGGCCTCCCAGTACAGGCGCATGGGGTTGTCGACCAGCAGACGGCGCCGCAGGCCGTCGGTGACGGCGATCCGCGGGATGACGTCGACCAGGGCGCCGTCGTCGGGCATGTGGCTGTTCATGTTCGGGTGCGGCCAGTCGGTTCCCCACAGGACACGGTCGGGGAACGTCTCGACGATGCGGCGCGCGAACGGCGCGACGTCGGCGTAGTCCGGCGGGCCGGAGACCGACAGGCGCTCCGGGCAGCTCACCTTCGACCAGACGTTCTCGCGGGCGGCCATGAATCGCGTGAACAACGCGAAGCCGGGGCCGTCGACCGGCTGCGACACGTCGGGCCGGCCCATGTGGTCGACGACCACGGTCGTGGGCAGGCTGGTGAACAGGCCCCAGCGCTCGGCCAGGTCGGGGGCCTCGAAATACACCACGACGTGCCAGCCGAGCTCGGCCACGAGGTCGGTCAGGCCGCGGTAGTACTCGTCGGGCTTGGGGTCGACCAGGCGCCTGACGAAGTTGAAGCGGATGCCGCGGACCCCGGCCGCGTGCAGGTCGGCGAGCTCGGCCCGGGACACGCCGGGCCGGACGGTCGCGACGCCGCGGGCCCGGCCGCCGGCCGCGAGCAGCGCGTCGACCAGGGCGGAGTTGTCGGCGCCGTGGCAGGTCGCCTGGACGATCACGTTGCGATCGAAGCCCAGGAAGTCGCGCAGCGCGAACAGCTGCTCCTTGCCGGCGTCGGTCGGCGTGTACTTCCGCTCCGGCGCGTAGGGGAAAACGTCGCCGGGGCCGAACACGTGGCAGTGGGCGTCGACAGCGCCGGGCGGCGGCGTGTAGGCCGGCTTGCCGGGGTTCGGGTCGAACGGGAGCCAGTCGGCGTCGGGCACGAACGTGACCCCCATTAAAGCCCCCTGGCACGCAGGGCCTGGTCCAGGCGCGGGTAGACCCGCCGGGCATTGCCCTCGAAGACACGCGCGGCATCGGCCTCGGTCTGGCCGAGCTTGTCGATGTAGCGCTTCGTGTCGTCGAAGTAATGGCCCGTCTCCGGGTCGATCCCCCGCACGGCACCAACCATCTCGGAGCCGAACAGGATGTTGCCGGTGTCGATGACCTCGAACAGCAGGTTGATCCCTGGCTGGTGGTAGACGCACGTGTCGAAGAACACGTTCCGCATGACGTGGTCGCCCAGCGGCGGCTTGCCCAGCATGTCGGCGAGCCCGCGGTAGCGGCCCCAGTGGTACGGGACGGCGCCGCCGCCGTGCGGGATCACCAGCCGAAGCCCGGGGAAGTCGGCGAACAGATTACCCGCGATAAATTGCATGAACGCCGTCGTGTCCGCGTTGATGTAATGCGCGCCGGTCGCGTGGAAGACCGGGTTGCAGCTGCTCGACACGTGCACCATCGCGGGCACGTCGAGCTCGGCCATCTTCTCGAAGATCGGGTACCAGTAACGGTCGGTGAGCGGCGGGGCCGTCCACCTGCCGCCGCTCGGGTCAGGGTTGAGGTTGCAGCCGACGAACCCCATCTGGACGCAGCGCTCGAGCTCGGCGACCGAGGCCGTCAGGTCGGCGCCCGGTGACTGAGGCAGCTGGCAGACGCCGATGAACGTCTCCGGGAACAGCCCGACCACGCGCGCGATGAGGTCGTTGCACGCCCGCGCCCACTCGCCGCTGACCCGCTCGTCGCCCTCGTGGTGGGCCATGGCCGAAGCCCGCGGCGAGAAGATCGTCATGTCCGCCCCGCGCTCGCGGAGCAGCCGCAGCTGGTTCTGCTCGATCGACTCGCGGATCTCGTCGTCGGAAATGGCGGGGTAGCCCGGCGACGGCCGGCCCTCGCGGAACGCCGCGAGCTGGCTCTTGCGCCACAGGTCGTGCTGGCCGGGCGCGGTCGTGTAGTGACCGTGGCAGTCGATGATCATTCTGGCTCCCAGACCGACGACGGCACGAGGACCTCGCCGCGCATGAGCAGCCGGGCGGTGCGCAGCAGCGCCGACCGCGTTACGGAAAACGAACCGTCACAGACCTTTGCCTCGAGGGTGACGGTGAAGAATCCCGTGGGGTGCTCGACCTCGATGTCGGCCTGTTCCTTCAGCACCGCGACCTCACGCGCCACCGATCCGGGGAGCACGCACGCCGTGGCGACCGACACCGCGCCCAGGACCCCGATCGCCTCGTGCACGCGGTGCGGAATGAACGTCCTGGTCGACACCGTGCCGCCACGCGCGGGGGGCGACAGCAGGCTCATCTTCGGCACGGTCTTGTGCGTTACGTCGCCGAGGTTCATCAGCGGCCCTGCGGCCAGCCGGATCGCCTCGACCCGCTTGGTCAGATCGCCGTTGCCCTCGAGCTCCGCTGGTGACTCCGCGCCCGTAACCCCCAGGTCGGCCGCTGCGATGCACACCACGGGCATGCCGTTGTCGATGCAGGTAACCCTCGTTCCCTCGACGACGTCGGTGACGTTCCCCGTGGGGACAAGCGCGCCGCACGAGGACCCGGCGACGTCGGCGAACTCGATGGGGATCGGCGCGTGGGTGCCTGGCACGCCGTCGATGCGCGCCGGTCCGTCATAGCGGACGCGGCCGCCCGGCGTCTGCACGAGCGCCGTGGCCAGGGTCTGCGTGTTGCGCATCCAGATGCGCACGGGTGTCACCGGGTCCCCAGCGGGCACGAGCCCGTGCTCGATCGCGAACGGCCCGACGGCGGCCAGCATGTTGCCACAGTTCTGACTGTCCGAAACCTCCGGCCGGTCTGGCCAGACCTGAAGGAACAGATACTCGACGTCCGCGTTGTCCCGGGGCGACAAACTCACGACGGCCACCTTCGACGTCAGCGGGTGGCTGCCGCCCATGCCGTCGATCTCCCGCGGGTCCGGCGAACCCATGGCGGCGAGCAGCACGGCGTCGCGCACCGCGCGGTCCCCGGGCAGGTCATCGGCCAGGAATACCAGTCCTTTCGACGTCCCGCCGCGCATGACCGAGCAGGGGATGGCGGTCTGGCTCACTTCGATTCCTCGTAATCCACGTAGCGCACGCCCCTGGCGGCGAGCCGCTCTCGCATGCCGTAGAGGTCGAGGCCGAGCTCGCCGGCGTTCAGCAGCTTGCGCTTGGCCGCCTCGCTGGCGATTCGCTCGCGGGCCGCCTCGAGCACGGCCGCGGCCCGCTCGCGCGGCACGACCACGACCCCGTCGTCGTCGGCGACGACCACGTCCCCCGGCTGGACGAGCACCCCGGCGCAGACGATCGGGGTCTGGATGTTCCCTGGGGTCTCCTTCACCGTGCCCTGGGCGGAGATCGCCTTCGACCAGACCGGGAAGCCCATCTCGGTCATGACCGCGACGTCTCGCACGCCCGCGTCGATGACCAGCCCCCGGACGCCGTGCACCTGGAGGCTCCCGGCCAGCAGGTCGCCCACGTACCCGTCGTCGCAGGGGCTCGTCGGCGTGACCACGAGGACGTCGCCGGGCTGCGCCTGCTCGACCGCGATGTGGATCGTCCAGTTGTCACCCGGGGCGACCTCGCAGGTCAGTGCGTTGCCGGCGATACGCGCCGGCCGGAAGATCGGGCGGATGTCGGGGCGGAGCAGCCCGGTGCGGCCCTGAGCCTCGTGCACCGTCGCCACCCCGGCGTCGGCCAGGCCGTCGGCGGTCTCGAGATCAGTTCGCGGGGTGTTCCGTACAACTATCGGCACGTGGCGCTCCTCTCCCGATCTGAGCCACGGTAACTCCTTCGGCTCGCCGCCCGCAGGACGGGAGAACGAGGCTGCCGTGGGGCGGAAGTCAGGGGGTGGCGCGCACGGTCGCGAGCAGGCCGCGCAGCGCGGTCAGCCCTGGCGCCGAACCGCATCGATGGAACATCGATGCGGTTCCAGAAGCATCAATGGGACATCGATGCGGTTACGGGCGGGGCTACCCGCGGTCGTCCCGCCACTTCCAGCGGCCGTAGGAGGCGCTCTCGACGCGGCCGGTGCCGGCTTCCTCGGCCAGCCAGCGGTTGATGGTCTGGTGCGCCGTCTCCCGGCCGTCGGCGGCGAGCTGGTCGGAGATCGCGCGGACGGTCATGCCCCTGACCCCGGCCGACCTGAGCATGACCAGCATCTGCCGCCGGGCGAGATGGCTGTCGTCCCCCGGCGCGTCGAGTCCCGTGCCGGGGCCGAGCGAGGTGGCCAGCACGCCGCGCGGCTGCTCGCCGTGGCCGTTCGGGGCCGGGACGCCGGCGGGAATGACCGGGCGGCTGCTGACGCCGGGAATCTTCGCGGCGCGGTGCGGCAGCCAGCGCGTGGCGTAATCCTCGCCCAGCGCTTCCTCCAGGAGTTTGTCCGGACCCGGCCGGATGTGCCCGTACCGCTCGGCGATCTGGCTGATCGCCTCGTGCTCGATTCGGTAGAACTTGACCGGCACGACCCGACCGTCCTTGCCCTGCTGGACGATTCCGGTGCCGGGATGACGCAGCCTCGCCAGGTCGGCGGCGATGCGCACATTGTCCGGAATGATCTGCCGGGCGTCCTCCTCGGAAACTACGCCCAGGCCGATGCGCAGCGCGCACTGGGATTTCAGGTCGGCCGACCCGGTCATGCTGACCGAGCCGCGCTGGGTCGCCATGATGAGGTCGATCGCCTCGGAGCGGCCGGTCATCACCAGCTGCGTGGCCAGCCGGGCCAGGGCGGCGTTGGTGACGCCGTGAAGCGAGGTAAGCGGCCCGCCGGTGTTCAGGCCCAGGATGACGGCGATCTCGTCGCATACGAGCAGGACCGCGGGCTGGCGGGGAGAAGGAATGATCTTCTCCCCGCCGCTGCCGGATCGGGACCGCGCGTCGACGGCCCGCAGCAGCGCGCGCAGCATCCGCTCCGCTTCCTGCCGGTCGGTGGCCAGCCAGTCGACCACAGGCTTGGTCGTGCGCCCGGCGAGCCACGGCTCGATCCACGGCGCGGCCATACGTCCGCCCTTCAGGTCGATCGCGAAGATCAGCACATCAGGACACCGCGCCAGCTGCGCGAGCAGGACATGCAGCAAGTTCGATTTCCCTGACCCCCGGAGTCCCGCGATCAGGGTCGCGACCTCGCGGAGGTTGACGGCGCAGACCTGGCCGTCCTCGAACAGGCCGAGCGGCACCGGGCGGGTGATGCTCAGGGTTCCGTGCTCGGCCGGCAGCGGCACGGTCTCGGCGAGCACGTCCCGCTCGGCCACGTGCAAGATCACCTTGTGCGCCTGGTCGCCGCGCTCGAACCGCAAGGAGCCGTGCCGCAGCCGCGCGGCGACCTCGAGCTGCTCGGTGGCCGGGGCCAGGGCGGAGTAGGTGACCCGCCCGGATCCGGGGAGCCGCAGGTGCACCTTGTACCCGGCGAGGGTCTCCTCCCGCCCGGCGAACCTGACGCCCTGGTGCCCGATGCGCGCGATCAGGTCCGGCCACCTGCGCTGCGCCTTCGCGAGCGCGGCCTCCTGCTCGGCCCGGAGCGCCTGCAGCGCGGCGCGGTGCTCCCGGACCCGCATCGCCGGGTAGAGCGCGATCAGGCCGGCCGCGGGCACCAGCAGCGCCACGGCGGGCGGCCAGGACACCGGGCGGGACCTGAACGCATAGGCCAGCCAGCCCGACGCGCCGATCCCGCAGGCCGACGCGTAGGCCGCCGACCACCAGCTTCCGGCGGTCAGCACGGCGGCGATGACCAGGCCGCCGGCCAGGGCGCTGCAGATGACGACCACGGCGAGGACGGCGGGCCGGATCGTGCCGCCCAGCGTCCCGGCCCCGTACAGCACGGCGGTGATTAACGGGCCGAACTGGAGGGCGCGCAGGAGTGCCCGGGGCCCGCCCGGCGCTGGCTCGGCGACCGCGGCCGGGGGGTCGCTAATTCTCAACGACATCCCAGAGCCTCTCGTTCGGCCGCGGGTTCTCGATCCGCTCCAGCTCGGCGGCGTGCGCGGTCCGGTGTATGGCGTGCGCCTCTCCGGCGAACTCGCCCATTCCGGCGACGGTCGCCGCGATCTCCTGCAGGTGCTCGGGGACCGCCGGGTGGACGGGGAACTCGGAGCCCAGCCGCTCGGCGACCCGGGCGAGCGAGGACGCGACCGCTTCGAACAGGCGCGGGAGGCCCGCCAGGAACGCATCAAGGTCCAGGGCGTTCTCCGGCGCCCAGGAGCCGATGCTCTCGCTGACCGCCTCGGTGGCAGCGTCGATGTGGTTGGTCACGGCGCATTGCCCTTCTGGTGACGACGCCTTCCGGGTCGCGAGCAGGGCCGGGAGGCGGGGGTGGGGGTAGGAGCCGAGCGCGGACTGATGTCCGCTTCTTAACTCCTTGTCTTATTCCTGCCGCCGACTGAGTCAAGACTCCAGACTCAAGATCTTCGGCTCGTACACCTTAATCGGCCGCCATGAGGCACTTTGCTCACGGGCTGCGTTCTGGCCCCACGTAATTTTCGGCCAGCGTGGTCGAGGCGGCGTCCGAGCTGCACACGTAGTCCAGGTACGACTGCTGCAGCCGGCGGTCGTAGGCGTCATAGTGATCGAACGAGTGCAGCAGCGTCGTCATCCACCAGGAGAAGTGCTGGGCCCGCCAGACGCGCCGCAGGCAGGCCTGTGAGTACCCGTCGAGCAGCGTCGCGTCCCCGCCGGAGTACCAGGCGGCGAGCGCCTCGGTCAGCACGGTGACGTCGAAGGCCGCCAGGTTCAGGCCCTTGGCTCCGGTGGGCGGCACGATGTGGGCCGCGTCCCCGGCCAGGAACAGCCGGCCGAACTGCATCGGCTCGGCCACGAAGCTGCGCATCGCGGTGATGCCCTTCTCCACCACCGGCCCGGTGGACAGGCTCCACCCGGGCACGGTCTCCAGCCGGGCTCGCAGCTCGGCCCAGATCCGCTGGTCCGGCCAGTTCGCGATGTCCTCGTCGGGGGCCACCTGCAGGTAGAACCGGCTCAGCCCGGGACTGCGCATGCTGTGCAGGGCGAAGCCGCGGTCGTTGCTGGAGTAGATCAGCTCCTCCGAGGACGGTGCCACGGCCGCGAGCACCCCGAGCCAGCCGAACGGGTATTCCTTGTCGAAGAACCGGAGCACCCCCGGCGGGATCGCGTCGCGGCACACCCCGTGGAAGCCGTCGCAGCCGGCGATGAAGTCGCCCTGCAGGCTCATGCGCTGGCCGCGGTGGGTGAACGAGACCTGCGGCCGCGGCCCCTCGATTCCCTCGGGCACGACGTCGGCGACCTCGAAGTGGATCTGCCCGTCCGCGGCGAGCCTGGCCGCGATCAGGTCCTTGACCACCTCCTGCTGGCCGTACACGGTGATCGCCCGCCCCGGCACCAGCTTCTCGAACGCGATCCGGTGGCCCCGCCCGCCGAACCGCAGCTCGATGCCGTGATGGACCAGGCCCTCGCGTAGCATCCGCTCCCCGGCCCCGGAGCTGACGATCGTGTCAACCGTGCCCTGCTCCAGGACGCCGGCCCGCACCCGGTGCTCGACGTAGTCACGGCTGCGGGCCTCCAGCACCACCGACTCGATGCCGCGCAGGTGCAGCAGGTGGGACAGCAGCAGCCCGGCCGGCCCGGCGCCGACGATAGCGACCTGTGTACGCACCTCCTGAGGATAGGCCCGCCGCGTTCCGCACGGGAGTGCGCATGGCGAGCATTCTCGGGTAAGCCGACCAGGTCTACAGGAACGAGCCGTAGAGGCCGTATGGTCGCCTCATGACCACACAGGACTTCTCGCTGGGCGGGCCTGGGCTCGCCCAGCAGCGCCGCATTGTCACCGAGATTCCCGGGCCCGCGTCGCGGGAGCTGTTCGAGCGCCGGCAGCGCAGCGTGGCCCGGGGACTGAGCCATGTCCTGCCGGTGTTCGTGACCGCCGCGGGCGGCGGCGTGGTGCTCGACGTCGATGGCAACTCGCTGATCGACTTCGGCTCCGGGATCGCCGTGACGTCGGTCGGCAACAGCGCCGAGCTCGTCGTCGACCGGGTCACCGAGCAGGTGGCGCGGTTCACGCACACCTGCTTCATGGTGGTCCCGTACGAGGGGTACCTCGCGGTCTGCGAGGAGCTCGCGCGGGTAACGCCCGGCGATCACGACAAACGGTCCGCGCTGTTCAACTCCGGCGCCGAGGCCGTCGAGAACGCTGTCAAGATCGCCCGGCTCGCCACCGGCCGGGACGCGGTCGTGGTGTTCGACCATGCCTACCACGGCCGCACCAACCTGACGATGGCGATGACCGCCAAGAACATGCCGTACAAGCAGGGCTTCGGGCCGTTCGCCGGCGAGGTCTATCGGGTGCCCATGGCATACCCGTTCCGCTGGCCCGGCGGCCCGGCGGCCTGCCGCGCCGACGCGCTCGACGTGATCACCTCCCTCATCCACACGCAAGTCGGCGAGCAGAACGTGGCCGCGGTGGTGATCGAGCCGATCCAGGGCGAGGGCGGCTTCGTGGTGCCGCCGGACGGGTTCCTGCCCGGCCTGGCCGCGTTCTGCCGCGAGCACGGGATCCTGCTCATCGCAGACGAGATCCAGACCGGCTTCTGCCGGACCGGGGACTGGTTCGCCTGCGATCACGAGCGCGTGGTGCCTGACCTGATCACCACGGCCAAGGGCATCGCCGGCGGGCTGCCGCTGGCCGGGGTGACCGGGCGCGCGGAGCTGATGGACACGGTGCATCCGGGCGGGCTCGGCGGCACCTTCGGCGGGAACCCGGTCGCCTGCGCGGCCGCGATCGGCGCGATCGAGACCATGGGCAAGGAGGACCTGCCCGCCGCGGCGCGCCGGATCGGCGAGGTCATGCTGCCCCGGCTGCGCAAGCTCGCCGAGGACCACCCGGTGATCGGCGACGTGCGCGGCCGCGGCGCGATGCTCGCGATCGAGCTGGTCAGGCCGGGCACGCTGGTGCCGGACCCGGAGACGACGGCCAGGGTCGCCAAGGCCTGCCATGCCGCAGGCCTGGTGCTGCTCACGTGCGGGACGTTCGGGAACGTGCTGCGGTTCCTGCCGCCGCTGGTCATCGGCGAGGAACTGCTGAGCGAGGGGATGTCGATCCTCGAGGAGGCGTTCGCCGGCGTGTAACACAACGTGGCCACCGCCCCGGGGGGTGCGGTGGCCACGTCAGCCACAGGCGTCAGCCGAGCGTCGACTTGCCCAGCGTCAGCGTGATGGTGTTGCCCGCCCCGGGAAGGGTCAGGTTGATCAGAATGGTCGCCAGACCGCAGTGCCGGAAGTTCGGGATCGTGTAGGTTCCGGCCAGGTTGCCGCCGAGCCCGAACGTGAAGCCCGGCTGCGAGGCCACGGTGATCGTCGTCGGGGAGGTCTCGCAGGAGCTCCCGACCGGGATCGGGATCCCGCCGACGTTCAGGCTGGTCAGCTGCAGCATGGCGGTCGCCGTCGTGGTGACGGTGTTGGCGTTGAAGTTGAACGTCCCGGTGGCCTGCCCGACCTGGATCAGCTTGGTCGTCGCGGTGACCGTGATGAACCCCAGCTCCTTGAACGACCCGGTGGCCGGCGGGAGCGTGAGCGTCGCGGTCAGCGTCGAGTTGGTCAGGTCCGCGCTCGAGGCCAGGGTGCCCGGTCCCAGGGAGATCGATGAGTTGATCTTCTTGATGAACGTGCTCCCCGTGACCGGGAACGTGAGATTGATGACCTGGTCTGCCGGGGCCGACCGGCTCGCCAGGGCCGGCGCGGCGGACACGCCGATCCCGGCGACCGCGACCGTGGCCGCGGCCGTGGCCGCCAGCAGCGTTAATGGTCTGCGCATAGGGCTCCTCCCGGTTGTTGTTACCGGGCGGTACGTTACTCGCGCGTAACAATAGCCCGCAAGACCTTCCCCTATGTCACAAATAACGGCTTTGCCCCGCTTTTACGCGCAGGCTCGAAGATCGTGGATGCACCACAGGGCACGCCAGCCGGGCTGAGGCGCACGAGACGGTCGGCGCGGCCGTCACACGCGGCACTCCAGCCTCACTCGACCCCGAGGCCGTCCTCATCCTTGACCGAAACCGGTTTTCGGCCAGGGCCGATGTGGCTTACGGACAGGCCGGAAACCGGGATTCCATGATCGTGGTTGATTCGTGTCGAATGCGACCACCGATCAACCACGATCATGGACCGGCCCGTCGGGCGGGCGCATTCAGCCGCCGCGCACAACGCACCACGCCGAGGCGAGTTGATCTGGCAGGGCCAACGGGGCTGATGGGACTGGTGAGGCCCGCAGGGGAAGGCGAGCGCGCGGCGGGCCCGGCCGGGAAGCCGGGAACGCGGCAGGCCACGCCCGGGAAGCTTATCCGGACTAACATCCGCGAGCGGCGGCACTGGCAGCCGAGAGTCATCGACCCCAGCAAACTGTGGCTGGTCATCCACGAGCCGATCGGCCACGCGACCGAGCTCGACCGAGCGCGCTTGGCTACGAAGCCGC
>DASYXX010000172.1:0-9891 GCA_035934395.1 Streptosporangiaceae bacterium | reverse complement strand
GTGCGGATGCCGCAGCACCCGGTCGCGCTGGACCTGCTCAGGGAGACCGGCCCGCTGGCGGTCAGCAGCGCCAACCGGACCGGCTCGCCGGCCGCGACCACCGCCGCCGACGCGCAGGAGCAGCTCGGCAACGCGGTCTCGGTCTACCTGGACGCCGGGCCGTGCAGCTCCGACGTTGCGTCCACGATCGTGGATCTCACCGGCGACGTGCCTCGGCTGCTGCGGGCCGGCGCGGTCTCCGTCGGCCAGTTGCGCGAGGTGGCGGCCCTGTCGACCGAGCCCGGCTGATCCCGGGTGATAAGCGCAGCCCCCGGCCAGGTGCTCTAGAGTGACGGGTAATGCCGTGCATCCCGCTCAGCATGCGTCGTCATAAGCAGTCCTAGCCCGGGCCTGGTGGTCGCTGTGCGTGAGTACGCCCTCGTCGTGCTGGTCACGGCGGCCGTCACGTACCTGCTGACGCCGCTGGTGCGCCGCCTGGCCATCGCCGGGGGCGCGATACACGCCGCCCGCGACCGCGACGTGCACGTCGTGCCGATTCCGCTGCTGGGCGGCCTGGCCATCTACGCGGGCGTGGCCGCGGGCCTCATCGTGGCCGCCCGGGTCAGCCCCATGGACGGGCTGTTCCAGGGCAGCCCGAGGATGGCGCCGGGGCTGCTGCTCGCCGGCGGGCTCATCGCCCTGGTGGGCGCCGTCGACGACCGGTGGCGGCTCGGCCCGATGGTCAAGCTGGTCGGCCAGGTGGGGGCGGGCGGGATCCTGGTCTGGAGCGGCGTCCAGCTGAGCTGGCTCCCCGAGCCCAACGGCGGCACGCTCGGCCTGACCCCGAACCAGTCGACGGCGCTGACGATCCTCGTGGTGGTGGCGACCGTCAATGCCGTCAACTTCATCGACGGCCTCGACGGCCTCGCGGCCGGGATCGTCTGCATCGCGGCGATCGCGTTCTTCGTCTACTCCTACCGGCTCACCGAGGTGGTCCAGCCTCGCATCTCGGTCCTGGGCGACCCCGCGCTCGCCTCCGCGATCCTGATCGGGGCCTGCCTGGGCTTCCTGCCGCACAACTTCTACCCGGCCCGGATCTTCATGGGCGACACCGGCTCGTACCTGCTCGGGCTGCTGCTCGCCTACGTCCCGATCTCGAGCATCGCGTCGCTGCCCGCCACGGCCCTGCGCGGCAACACCGCCAACCGGTTCCCTGAGGTCCTGCCGCTGCTGCTGCCCGCCGCGATCCTGGTCATCCCGTACACGGACCTGCTGCTGGCCGTGGTGCGGCGGACCAGGGCCGGGCAGTCCCCGCTCGCGCCGGACCGCAAGCACCTGCACCACCGGCTCCTCGACATCGGTCACTCCCATCGGTCCAGCGTGCTGATCATGTACCTGTGGGCCACGCTGTTCTCCGGTGCCGTGGTCTGGCTGTCGATCGCGAAGACCCCGCTGTTCGCGCTGGCCGTGATCACGATGGCGGCGCTGCTCCTGCTGCTGCTGATGTCGATGCCGCGGCTGCGGTGGTGGGAGCGCGGAGGCCGGGCCAGGCCGGCCGCTGCCGGCGGATCCGCGCGGGCCAGGGCCGCGGTGGCGGACCACCTGGCCGCGAGGGCGGCGGTGGCCAACGGGACCAGGCCTGGCGCGGAGGCCGGGGATGGGGCGCCCCCCGCTGCCTCGACCGTTTCCTCACGTCACCGCTAATCAGCCGCATGGGCACCATGAGTTACTTCCGTCACGTCAGTTGACCCCGGTGACGCTAAGGTCGCGGAGCTTGTGATAACTTTCACAAGCGAGCTTGTGATAACTTTCACAAAGAGAGCCCACGCAACGATCTGTTAAGAGGCCCATGATAAGTTTCGCTCACCTGGCGACGCAGCGGCGCCGCCGCTGCGGTGACGCGGCATGGTGCCACCCGGGTACCGATGCGTCCGCGAGGGTCAGGAAGTACCGTTCGAGCTCTCCCGGAGCCTTGTAGATGGTGGCGAACTATGTCCGGATCGTCCGGCGATCGGCAGCGGTGGCGGCCGTCGCCGCCGCCGTGATGGTGGCCCTGGCCGCCGGGCTGGCCGGCAGCAAGGGGCTGGCCGGCGCCGCGATCGGCGTGGGCATCGTGGCTGCCTTTTTTGCGATCAGCGTGATCGTCGTGGGCCGCGCCGCGCGGGTGAGCCCGCAGGCCATGATGGTGGCCGCGATCACCACCTACCTCGTCAAGATCGTGATCCTGCTCATCCTGGTCGGGCAGTTCCAGAACTCGGCCGCGTTCAACCCGCGGATGTTCGGCATGACCGCGATCGTCTGCGTCCTCGTGTACAGCGCGGCGCAGGTGGTCTGGTCGATGCGACTGAAGACGCTGTATGTCGACCCGTCCACCTCCGCGTCCTCCTCCACTGGTGAACGGTGACTCGTGAGCCACACTCAGGGCATGGACGGCGTAACGCGGCCCACGCGGAACCCTGCGGCTGCGGGCGCGGATGAGCGAGACAAGCGGCCCGGAGCGCAAGAACGCTGGCCGAGCGGGCGGCCGGGAGCGGAAAAAGGAACAGCAGCGCCGCAATCCGCCCGGCGTGCCCGAGGGGGCGAGCGCCGGCTGGTCGATCCTCAGCTACATGCTCGGGGGTATGGCCCTCTACGGCGCCCTCGGCTGGCTGATCGGCCGGTGGACCGGGATCGGGGTGCTGTTTCCGGTCGGGATGCTGGTCGGTTTGGGCCTCGCGATCACGTTGATCATCCTGCGGTACGGAAGGCACTGACCGCCTCGCCGCAGCCCCCAGCACGAGGAGCACGCGGTGAGTGACATCGACGCCATCCACCTCACCCAGGCCGCCCACGTATGCACCCAGGCCGGGTCCCACTTCCAGTCCAGCTTCCACTGCCCCTACCCGGCCCCGGGGATCGGGGATTTCTTTTTCACGCCGATCTTCTCCATCGGCGCCTTTCACTTCACCAAGCCGGAGCTGCTCGCGCTCCTGGCCGCCGGCGTCGTCGTGACGTTCTTCTGGTTCGCGTTCCGGAGGCCGCAGCTCGTCCCGCGCGGGGCGCAGAACCTGGGCGAGATGGGGATCCTGTTCGTGCGGGACCAGATACTGCGGCCCCAGCTCGGCAAGAGGGGCGACAGCTACCTCCCGTTCCTGGTCTCGCTGTTCTTCTTCATCTGGCTGATGAACATCGGGGAGGTCATCCCGGTCATCCTGTTCCCGGCCACGTCGAAGTTCGGGATTCCCTTTGTGCTGACCCTCATGGTGTGGGTCACCTACATAACGATCGGCATCAGGAACCAGGGACCGGTCGGGTATTTCAAGAACATGGCGGTCCCGGCGGGCGCGCCGTGGTGGATCCTGCCGCTGCTGAGCCCGATCGAGCTGCTCTCCAACATCTTCGTGCGCCCGTTCACGCTCTCGATCCGACTGTTCGCCAACATGCTGGCCGGCCACCTGCTGCTGCTGGTGTTCTACCTCGCCACCTGGTACCTGTTCACCCTGAGCATCGGCCTGCTGTTCTCGGTCACGTCGTTCGTGGTCACGCTGCTCGTGACCCTGCTCGAGGTGCTGATCACGGCGCTGCAGGCGTTCATATTCACCACGCTGACCGCGTTTTACCTCTCGGACTCCCTGTCAGCCGGACACTGACGCACCCGAGCCGTTAAAAGCCCCCGGCGGAAAGGGCCGCCGGACCGAAAGAAGGAAACCCACACATGAGTCAACTGGCCAACGTTCTAGCGGCGGGCACCACTACTTTTAAGATCACGAACCTGGGCGCGCTCACCTACGGCCTCGCCGCGATCGGCCCGGGCATCGGCATCGGCCTGGTGTTCGGCCACGCCATCGACGGGATGGCCCGCCAGCCTGAGGCCACGGGCCTGATTACCACGTACATGTGGATCGGGTTCGCGCTGACCGAGGCGCTCGCGCTGATCGGCATCGCGGTCCCGTTCTTCATCAAGTGAGACCCAGGCCGGAGAGGTACCCGCCATGACGTACCTGGCAGATCAGAATCCCCTCGTACCCAACGCGACCGAGTCGATCATAGGCCTGATCGCGTTCCTCATCGTGTTCGGCGTGCTGGCCAAGATCCTCCTGCCGAGGATCCAGAAGACCCTCGAGGAGCGCACCGACAAGATCGAGGGCGGCCTCAAGCGCGCCGAGGAGCTGCAGGACGAGGCGAAGGCGGAGCTCGAGAAGTACCGGGCTCAGCTCAGCGAGGCGCGGCACGAGGCCTCGCGGCTGCGCGAGGAGGCCAAGGAGCAGGGCGCGCAGATCGTCGCCGAGATGCGGCAGCGAGGCCAGGCCGAGTACGACCGGCTGCTGGCGGCCGCCGAGGCTCAGATCGAGGCCCAGAAGCAGCAGGCGCTGACCTCGCTGCGGGCCGAGGTCGGGACCCTGGCCGTGGAGCTGGCCAGCCGGGTCGTCGGCGAGTCGCTCGAGGAAGAGGCCAGGCAGCGCGGGACCGTGGACCGGTTCCTCGCGCAGCTCGAGCAGCAGTCCGCGAGCGCCGCCGGGCAGGAGAGGACGCGATGACTGAGGCACCGACGAAGGCCGGCTTGAGCGAGCCGAAGGGGCGCGGCGCCGCCTGGACTGACGAGCGAGGAGCGCCAGCGACGAGCGAGGAGGGAAGGCGGGGCCTCAAGAGCACCCCGCAGGCGAGCGAGGAAACACCGTGAGAGGCGCCAGCCGGGCCTCGCTCGCCGAGGCCAAGGAGCAGCTCGCCGCGGTCATCGCCGGCGGCGCCGACCTCGGCCGGCTGGGCGACGAGCTGTTCGCCGTGACCGGGCTGCTGGACGCCCATCCCGCGTTGCGCCGGATGCTGTCCGATCCGACCCGGGAGGCAGGGGCCAAGGCGGCCCTGGCCGAGGACCTGCTCGCGTCGAGGATCGCGCCCGAGACGCTGGGGCTGGTCCGCGGCCTGGTCGGCCTGCGCTGGTCGGAGCCGGCGGACATCGCCGACGCGGCCGAGCAGCTCGGCGCGCTCACGATCATCGAGATCGCCGAGCGGGAGCGCAAGCTGGACGACGTCGAGGACGAGCTGTTCCGGTTCGGCCGGATCGTGAACGCCGAGCCGGAGCTCCGGTCCGCGCTGTCCAGCCCGTTCATCCCGGCAGACCGCAAGCACGAGCTGCTCGGCGCGCTGCTGGGCGGCAAGGTGACCGGCCCCACGCTGCGGCTGGTCACGCAGGCCGCGGACCAGGCCAGGGGACGTAGCCTGGATGCGAGCCTGGATGAGTACGCCCGCCTGGCCGCGGAGCGGCGGGAGCGCCTGGTGGCCGAGGTGCACGTCGCGATCGCGCTGACCGCGACGCAGCGCCGCAGGCTGGCGGCGGCCCTGGCCGCGAGCTACGGCCACGACGTACACCTGAACATCGTGATCGACCCCCGGGTCGTCGGCGGCATGACCGTCGAGATCGCGGGCGAGCTTATCGACGGCAGCATGGCGAGCCGGCTGGCCGGGCTCCGGCGCAGGCTGGCCTCGTAAAAAGAGGGAGACGCGAGGACAATGGCGGAGCTGACAATCCGGCCCGAGGAGATCCGGGACGCGCTGGCGCGTTTCGTGGAGGCGTACGAGCCGGCCAGCACAGCCACCCAGGAGATCGGCATCGTCGCCGAGGCCGGCGACGGCATCGCGCGCGTCGAGGGGCTGCCGTCGGCCATGGCCAGCGAGCTGCTGGAGTTCGAGGACGGCACCCGCGGCCTCGCGCTGAACCTCAGCGTGCGCGAGATCGGCGTGGTCATCCTGGGCGAGTTCGCCAAGATCGACCAGGGCCAGCGCGTCAGGCGAACCGGCGAGATCCTGTCCGTGCCGGTCGGCGACGGCTTCCTCGGCCGGGTCGTGGACCCGCTCGGCAACCCGCTGGACGGCAAGGGCCCGATCGAGAGCACCGAGCTGCGCGAGCTCGAGCTGCAGGCGCCGTCGGTGGTGCAGCGCCAGAAGGTCAAGGAGCCGCTGCAGACCGGGATCAAGGCGATCGACGCGATCACCCCCATCGGCCGCGGCCAGCGCGAGCTGATCATCGGTGACCGGCAGACCGGCAAGACCGCGATCGCGATCGACACGATCATCAACCAGAAGGGCAACTGGGACTCCGGCGACCCGGCCCGGCAGGTCAAGTGCATCTACGTGGCCGTCGGCCAGAAGGCCTCGACGATCGCGCAGGTCCGCCAGTCGCTCGAGGACGCCGGCGCGCTGCAGTACACCGCGATCGTGGCCGCGCCCGCGTCGGACCCGGCGGGCTTCAAGTACCTGGCTCCCTACACCGGCTCGGCCATCGGCCAGCACTGGATGTACGCGGGCCAGCACGTCCTGATCATCTTCGACGACCTGAGCAAGCAGGCCGAGGCCTACCGGGCGATCTCGCTGCTGCTGCGTCGCCCGCCGGGCCGCGAGGCTTACCCCGGTGACGTGTTCTACCTGCACTCGCGGCTGCTCGAGCGGTGCGCGAAGCTGTCCGACGCGATGGGCGGCGGGTCGCTGACCGGGCTGCCGATCGTCGAGACCAAGGCCAACGACATCTCCGCCTACATCCCCACCAACGTGATCTCGATCACCGACGGCCAGATCTTCCTGGAGACCGACCTGTTCAACTCCGGCGTCCGGCCCGCCATCAACGTCGGCCAGTCGGTGTCCAGGGTCGGCGGCGACGCCCAGATCAAGGCCATGAAGACGGTCGCCGGGGGCCTGAAGCTCGCCCTGTCGCAGTACCGCGACCTGGAGGCATTCGCGTCGTTCGCCTCCGACCTGGACGCGGTGTCCCGGGCCCAGCTCGACCGGGGCGCGCGCCTCGTCGAGCTGCTCAAGCAGCCGCAGTTCAGCCCGATGCCGGTCGAGCGCCAGGTGGTCACGATCTGGGCCGGCACCTCCGGCTACCTCGACGACGTGCCGGTCGAGGACATCGGCCGGTTCGAGTCCGAGTTCCTCGACTACCTGCAGCGGTCGCACCCCGGCCTCTACGACGCGATCAGGGAGACCGGCGCGGTGTCTGAGGACACGACCACCGTGCTCAAGGACGCGATCGACGACTTCCGTCGCGGCTTCGAGATCACCGGCGGCCAGCTGCTGGTGCCCGCCGAAGAGCCCGCCGAGCCCGTCACCGCGGACGACGTCGAGCAAGACCAGATCAAGAAGCGGACGGCGCCGCCGCCCAGCGACGCCGCGGCGACGAGCTAGGGCGGCAGGCCGATGGGAGCGCAGCTTCGCCTGGTCAGGCGGCGGATCAGGACGGTCAAGTCCACCGCCAAGATCACCCGCGCCCAGGAGCTGATCGCGTCCTCGCGGATCATCAAGGCGCAGCAGCGGCAGCGCGCGGCCGAGCCCTACGCCCGGGAGATCACCCAGGCGGTCGAGGCCGTGGTCAGCCGGTCGTCGAACATCAACCACCCGCTCACCACCAAGCCGGAGAGCGTGACCCGGGCGGCCGTGCTGATCCTGACCAGCGACCGCGGGTTCGCCGGCGGGTACAACGCCAGCGTCCTGCGCGAGGCCGAGGGGCTGCGGGTGATGCTGGGGGACAACGGTGTCGAGGCCGTGCCGTTCGTGGCCGGGCGCAAGGGCATCACCTGGCACCGGTTCCGGCAGCGCGCCGTGGCCGGGGAGTGGAGCGGCTTCTCCGAGAACCCGGCGGCCGCGAACGCCAGCGAGATCACCGCCGCCCTGCTGGAGGCGTATAAGCGGCCGACCAGCGAGGGCGGCGTGGACGAGATCCACCTGGTGCACACCGAGTTCG
The DNA here is from genome assembly GCA_035934395.1 of Streptosporangiaceae bacterium. Taxonomy (GTDB): domain Bacteria; phylum Actinomycetota; class Actinomycetes; order Streptosporangiales; family Streptosporangiaceae; genus JASHPR01. The sequence continues at coordinate 2,198 of DASYXX010000172.1, read as the reverse complement.
TCTCCATGCTCACCCAGCGTCCTTCCATCCGGCGGATCCTGCCGCTGGAGATCGTGGAGACGACGGAGGAGGCGCCCACCGGGCCGGTACCCCTCTACGAGTTCGAGCCGTCCCCCGAGGGCGTGCTGGACGCGCTGCTGCCGTGGTACGTGGAGAGCCGGATCTTCCACGCGCTGCTTGACGCCTCGGCGGCGGAGATCGCCTCCCGGCGCCGGGCCATGAAGTCGGCCACGGACAACGCCAACGAGCTGATCGAGCAGCTCAACCTCGAAGCCAACAAGGCCAGGCAGGCCGAGATCACCCAGGAAATCAGCGAGATCGTCGGCGGCGCCAACGCGCTGGCCGAGGCGACCTCAGGGAGTTGAGCAACACCATGACCGCAAGCCCGTCCAGCACCGCCACCGAGGGCGCTGGCGCCAGCCCCGGCACCGGCCGAGTAGTCCAGGTGATCGGCCCCGTCGTCGACGTGGAGTTCCCGGCCGAGCAGATCCCCGGCATCTACAACGCCCTGCACGTGAACGTGACCCTCGGCGGCGAGGAGAAAACGCTCACCCTCGAGGTGGAGCAGGACATCGGCGACAACGTGGTCCGGGCCATCTCCATGCAGCCGACCGACGGCCTGACCCGCGACGCGCCGGTCACCGACACCGGCGGGCCGATATCGGTGCCGGTAGGCGAGGTCACCAAGGGCCACCTGTTCAACGTCCTGGGCGAGACCCTGGACGTGCCGACGTCCACCCTCAAGGTCACCGAGCGCTGGGGGATCCACCGGGACCCGCCGCCGTTCGACCAGCTGGAGCCCAGGACCGAGATCCTGGAGACCGGGATCAAGGTCCTCGACCTGCTCACCCCGTACGTCCGGGGCGGCAAGATCGGCCTGTTCGGAGGGGCCGGCGTCGGCAAGACCGTGCTGATCCAGGAGATGATCACCCGGGTCGCGAAGCAGTTCCACGGCGTCTCGGTCTTCGCGGGCGTGGGCGAGCGGACCCGCGAGGGCAACGACCTGTTCCTCGAAATGACCGAGTCCGGCGTGATCAAGGACACCGCCCTGGTCTTCGGGCAGATGGACGAGCCGCCCGGCACCCGGCTGCGGGTCGGCCTGTCCGCGCTCACGATGGCCGAGTACTTCCGCGACGAGCTGGGCCAGGACGTGCTGCTGTTCATTGACAACATCTTCCGGTTCACCCAGGCGGGCTCGGAGGTGTCCACGCTGCTCGGCCGGATGCCGTCGGCGGTGGGCTACCAGCCGACGCTGGCCGACGAGATGGGCGAGCTGCAGGAGCGGATCACCTCGACCCGCGGCCACTCGATCACCTCGATGCAGGCCATCTTCGTGCCGGCGGACGACATCACCGACCCGGCCCCGCACACCACGTTCGCGCACCTGGACGCGCGCACGGTGCTCTCCCGTGAGATCACCCAGAAGGGGATCTTCCCCGCCGTGGACCCGCTCGACTCCAGCTCGCGGATCCTGAGCGCGGCCTACGTGGGGGAGGAGCACTACGCCGTCGCCCGCGAGGTGCAGCGGATCCTGCAGCGGTACAAGGAGCTGCAGGACATCATCGCGATCCTCGGCATCGACGAGCTGTCCGAGGAGGACCGGGTCACCGTGCAGCGCGCCCGGCGGATCGAGCGGTTCCTGTCCCATCCGATGTTCGTCGCCGAGCAGTTCACCGGCCAGCCCGGCGTGTTCGTCCCGCTGGACGAGACTATCGCCTCGTTCAAGGCGCTCACCGAGGGCAAGTACGACCACTTCCCCGAGCAGGCGTTCTTCATGGTCGGCGGGATCGAGGACGTGGAGCGGAAAGCCAAGGACCTGGAGCGGTCGTGAGCGAGCCGAAGGCGCCCCGAAGGCTAGCGAACCAGGAGGCACAATGACGCTCCAGGTCGAGCTCGTCGTCCCCGAGGGCGAGATCTGGTCGGGCCCGGCCGAGCTGGTCATCGCCAAGACCCTCGACGGCGACATCGGCGTGCTGACCAACCACACCCCCGTGCTCGGCATCCTGGTCGAGGGCAGCGTGGTCACGATCAGGCCGGAGACCCGGGGGGACAGCGACTCCGAGGGCCCGGGCGGCGAGGGCCAGGGGGGCAGGAGCGACATCGTCGCCGCGGTGGGCGGCGGCTTCTTCGCCGTCGCGGACAACCGGGTATCGATCCTGGCGCACGAGGCGCAGCTCGGCCGCCAGGTAGACGCGGCG
>DASYXX010000156.1:0-2507 GCA_035934395.1 Streptosporangiaceae bacterium | reverse complement strand
CTCGCTGGAAGAGGTGCCGCTGGACCAGGTCGAACCCGGCGACATCGTGGTGGTGGCGCACGGAGACCTCGTCCCGGCCGACGGCACCGTGGCGTCCGGCCGCGCGGTGCTGGACGAGTCGGCTCTCACCGGTGAGCCGGTTCCGGTCGAGCACCCGGCGGGCGACCAGGTGCGCAGCGGCGTGGTCAACGCCGGAGGCCCGTTCGACGTGGCCGTCACCGCGCGGGCGGAGGAGAGCACATATGCCGGGATCGTGCGCCTGGTGGGCGAGGCCGAGCGGTCGCAGGCGCCGTTCGTCCGTCTGGCCGACCGGTACGCGGTCTTGTTCCTGCTGGTCACGCTGGCCGCAGCCGGTGCCACCTGGGCGGTCGCCGGCGCTGCCAGGGCCGTGGCCGTCCTGGTCGTCGCCACGCCATGCCCGCTGATTCTGGCCGCTCCCGTCGCGCTGGTGTCGGGGATGTCGGTGTCCGCGCGCCGTGGCGTGGTGGTCAAGGGCGGAGGCGTTCTGGAGAAGCTCGCGCGCTGCACCACGCTGCTGATGGACAAAACCGGCACGCTGACCACCGGGCATCCCGCGGTGTCGGCGATCGTGCCGGCCGGCCGCTGGCGGGCCGACGACATGCTGCGCCTGGCGGCCTCGCTGGATCAGGTCTCCGGGCATGTGCTCGCCGGCGCGGTAGTGAGCGCGGCGCGGGATCGCGGCTGCGGGCTGGACATGCCGCAGGGGGCCGAGGAGGTACCCGGCCAGGGCATCCGCGGCATGGTGGCCGACCACCAGGTGGCGGTGGGCAAGGCAGCCTGGTGCCGGATCGGAGGCGAGGCAGGGTCGCCGCGGTGGGCCAAGACCGCGCGCCGGCGGGCCAGGCTGGACGGGGCGCTGACGGTGTTCGTCGCCGTCGACGGCGAGCCTGCGGGAGTGCTGATACTGGACGACCCGGTCCGCCCGGACGCGGCCCGCACCATCCGGGCGCTGCGAGCCGGCGGCTTCGGCCGCGTGGTCATGGTCACCGGCGACCGGCCTGAGGTGGCCGACACGGTCGGCGCGATCATCGGCGTCGACAGCGTGCTCGCCGAGCGGACGCCGGACGAAAAGCTCGATGCCGTCCGTGCCGAGGTGCGCCGGGGGCCGGTCTGCATGGTGGGGGACGGCATCAACGACGCGCCCGCGCTGGCGCTCGCCGACGTGGGCGTGGCCATGGGGGCACGGGGAGCGACGGCCTCCTCCCAGGCGGCCGACGCCGTGCTCACGGTAGACCGGATCGACCGGCTCGGCGAGGTTGTCTCGGTGGCCCGCCGGACCCGGCGGATCGCGCTGCAAAGCGTGCTGGCCGGGATGGCCATGTCGCTGGCGGCCATGGGCGCGGCGGCGGCCGGCCTGCTGCCGGCGGTCTGGGGCGCCATGCTGCAGGAAGGCATCGATGTGGCCGTGATCCTCAATGCCCTCCGCGCGCTGCGGCCGCCCCGGGCGGCCAGGCACATGACGCCCGCGGATGCTGCCCTGACCCGCCGCTTCCAGGGCGAGCACGAGGTCATCAGCGCCGACATCGAGGAACTGCGCGCCACCGCGGACTCACTCGGCTTCACCAGGCCCGACGAGGCCATGGCCAGGGTCCGGCACGCCTACCGGCTGCTGATCGACGAGATCGGGCCGCACGAGCAGGCCGAGGAACGCGAACTCTACCCGGCGCTGGATCGCATGCTCGGATCGCCCGAGGTCACCACGACCATGAGCCGCGGCCACGCCGAGATCGCCCGCCAGGCCCGGCGGCTCGGCCAGCTCATCGACGACATCGGCTCCGAGCCGCCCGACGACGCCGACCTCGCCGACCTGCGAGCACTGCTGTACGGGCTGCACGCCATCCTCCGGCTGCACACCACCCAGGACGACGAAAGCTATCTTTCCCTGGCCAGCGAGGCTCACGAGGCCCAGCCGCATCCAGGAACGCTGACCCGGCGGAGCTGATCTTTCCGACCAGGTGACGGGCATCCGCGCGCGGGCCATCGGTCACTTGACGGCGGTTACCCCGCTCGGAGGGACTTTCGCCTCTATCGCGCCTCAGTGTGGCGCGCCGGACACTCGGCCCTGGGAGGCTACGTTCGGGAGGGAAGGAATGCCGGGCAAGCGACTATGCGCCGGACTTATCAGCGCAGGTGCGGTGACGGTTATCTATGTCCGTTTCATGCGTCAGTGGCATCTGCACTGGGGCGCGACCGAGGAGGAAGCGCGCGGCGCGACCGCTGGCGATGAGCTGATGCCTGACCCGGACCTCGTGGCGACCCGCGCGGTCGAGATCGACGCGCCACCGTCGGCGATCTGGCCATGGCTGGTGCAGATGGGGCCAGGTCGCGGCGGTGCGTACACCTACGACTGGATCGAGCGCCGGCTAGGCATCGACATCCGCAACACCGATCGCATCATTCCCGAGCTGCAAGACCTGAAGGTCGGCGATGAGATCCCCATGCCGGGCTATACGATGCGCGTCGAGCGGCTCGACCCCGAGCGGGCG
>DASYXX010000126.1:0-15627 GCA_035934395.1 Streptosporangiaceae bacterium | reverse complement strand
CGCCGGCGACCGGCGACGGCGACGCGCCGCAGGGTCGGGGCAGCATCGTGACCGTTCAGGAGTGCCCGGCCTGCCATCAGCCGGTCGCCGTCATTACCGTCCTGGCGGCGCCGCCGCGCTGAGCGGCCGCGTGGCTGGCCGTGGCATGGCCGGGCGCGGCCAGCCGGAGTCCGGCCGCTCCCGCGTGTCTGCCCAGCCAGCGATGCCCGCGGGATACTTTCTGGCCGCCAGTGCTGGCCGAAGGTTTCCGGCCAGGGTTCCGCCCGGCCAGGGTTTCCGGGTATGCCGGACATGGCAGCCAAGACCGGGACACGGGCGTCCTGGGGGGGCGCGTCCCGGCTAGCCGGCTATGGGGCCGTGGTACTGGCGGGCGCCGGGGGACGTGCCCGCCAGTACCACGCCGCGCCGACCCGGCCCGTGCGCGGCCCCGGTCAGCGGAACGCCCGGAAGGCGGCCCGCACCTCGTCGACGAACGTCGCGGGCTGCTCGAACGCGGCGAAGTGGCCGCCCTTGTCCAGCTCGTTCCAGTAGCGCAGGTCAGGGAATTGCCGCTGCGCCCACCGCCGCGAGGGCCGGAAGATCTCCTTGGGGAAGATCGAGCAGCCGACCGGTGCCGCGACCGGGCCGAGGAGGGGCCTGGCCAAGCTCTCCCAGTAGAGCCGGGCCGAGGACGCTCCCGTGGCCGGCAGCCAGTACAGCATGATGTTGTCGAGCATCTCGTCCCGGCTGAGGACGTTGGCCGGATCGCCGTCACAGTCGCTCCACGACCAGAACTTCTCGACGATCCAGGCGCACAGCCCGGCGGGCGAGTCGACCAGCCCGTAGCCAAGGCTCTGCGGCCGGGTCGACTGCTGTTTGGAATAGCCCGAGTCCCATTTGCCGTAGTAGTCCAGGGAGGCCATCGCCGCCTGCTCTCGCTCGGTGAGATCGCCCATGGTGGCTGGATCGGGGAACGCGATCGCCATGTTGAGGTGAATGCCTATCACCCGGTCGCCGTGGTGCATGCCGATGCCGGTCGTCACCTGCGCGCCCCAGTCGCCGCCCTGCGCTCCGTACCGCGCGTAGCCGAGCCTGGTCATCAGCTCGTCCCAGGCCTCGGCGATGCGCTGGGTCCCCCACCCGGGCCTGGCGGGCTTGCCGCTGAACCCGTAGCCGGGCAGCGAGGGGCACACCACGTGAAAGGCATCTCCGGCGTCGCCGCCGAACGCCTCGGGATCGGCGAGAGGCTCGATGACCTTGTGGAACTCGACGATCGAGCCAGGCCAGCCGTGGGTCATGATCAGGGGGACCGCGCCCTCGTGCGGGGACCGGACGTGGACGAAGTGGATGTCGAGCCCGTCGATCTCCGTCCGGAACTGGGGGAAGCGATTGAGCCGCGCCTCCGACGCCCGCCAGTCGTACCGCTCCAGCCAGTACTCGCAGAGCTCGCGGGCGTAGGCCAGCGGAGTGCCCTGGGACCAGTCGCCCACGGTCTCCCGCTCCGGCCACCGGGTCCGCCGGAGCCGCTCGCGCAGGTCGTCCAAGTCGTCCTCGGGGATGTTGATGCGAAACGGGGTGATGTCGTCGCTCATGCGGCTAAGTCTCGCGGAGCTTGCTCCGCGGCGGGGGGTTGAAGGGGGTCGTCCCCCCTGGGGCAAGCAGAGTCTCGCGGGCTGATCTTCCGTCTACCAGGCCGGCGTACAGACCATCGTCCGCTTGACGCTGGAGTCCTCGAGCTCGGCCATCACCGGGACGTCGTGGGCCTCGAGCACCCGGAAGCGCTCGCGGGGCAGGAAGGCCCGCCCGATGTCGCCGACGATAACGGACGCGCCGCGGGCCGTGGCGCGCTCGATGAAGGCGAGCACCCGCTCGGCCAGCGGCCCGGAGTACCAGACGTCGCCGGCCAGGACCACCGCGGCTCCTTCGCCGTCGCCGTCCAGGACGTCACCGAGGATCGTCGGCGCCGGCACGCCGTTCGCCCGGGCGTTGAGGCCGATGGCCGCGACGGCCAGCGCGTCGATCTCGCTGGCCAGCACCGCGGCCGCGCCGGCCATCGCCGCGGCGATCGCGACCAGGCCGGAGCCCGACCCAAGATCAAGGACCGTCCGGCCGGCCACCAGGTCGGAGTGATCGAGAACGTAACGGGCCAGGGCCTGCCCGCCGGGCCACGCGAAGGCCCAGAACGGGGGCGGCTGGACGGGCCCGCGCTCATCTTCCGTCCGCTGCCACAGGCCGAGCACGTCGTCGGACAGGTGCAGCCGGACCTCCGCGACGTGCGGCACCCGGGCGAGCCTGCAGGTCGCCCGCACGAACTGGGCCGGGCTCAGCGAGCCGGAGGGTCTCATCGGCGCCCCGCGGGCGAGCCAGGAACACGGCGGTCGGCCACGCACTCCGGCCTCATCTGGGCCACCCCCGCACCGGTCGTTACCTTTCGTTTACGCCGCCCGTGACAGTACCGGCGGGCGTCCGGTCAGACCGGGGGAGCCTGCTGGCCAAGCCGATGACGGCGCAATTCACCACGGAGACATTCTCCAGCCTCGCGCTGGCCGACCTGCTGGGCCCGCTCGGCTACCTGCCGGGGTCGTGGCGCGTGCCGAACCTGGGCCTGCAGGTCGCCAGCAGGCTCGGCTCGGCCGGATCGGGGCTCGCGGGCGCCCTGCAGCTGGCCTATGACCCGCCGCCCGGGACCATGAGCCTGGTTGACGCTCGGCCCGTAACTGCCTAAAAGCGCGCTCCGCACATCGGGACTACCTGGTATACATCGGGTCAGGTGGCACTCAGCCCGTCGGGCTACTGGGCAGCAAAGCTAGCAGGCTAGGGGGTCGCGGTTTGTCCGGATTGGCAGCACTCCGCGGGCGGATCGCGGCCCTTGCGGCGGCGATAGCCGTGATCCTGGTCGGCGGGACCTGGTTCGCCCTGACGAGGGCGTCAGCGCAGCCGAAGACCGGCAGGGGCGCTGCGGTCGGCCGCGTCGCGCAGAACCCGGCGGCCCGCCACGCCGCCCAGGCGTCGTCCGGGCCCGTGAGCGTGCTGTCGGTCACGCCGGCGCTGTACGCCCGCCGGGCCGATGGCGCGGCACCGATCCGCGTGGTCTTCTCCGAGCCGCTCGCCGCCGACTCGCCGCTGCCGACCCTGTCCCCGTCGATCCCGGGCAGCTGGCGAGCTAGCGGCAGCACCGTCGAGTTCGTCCCCAAGCGCGGATACCCGCCGCTGACGCACGTCAAGCTGGTGATCCCGGGCGGTCCCTCGGGTGTCAGGTCGGCCGGCGGCGGCTGCTCGCCGCGCGGGTCGTCGACAGGTTCGTGACCGGCACCTACAGCACCCTGCGGCTCGAGCAGCTGCTCGCGCAGCTCGGCTACCTGCCGCTGACCTGGGAGCCCGTCCCCGGAGCCGCCCCGGTCCCGTCGACCGATGCCGAGGCCCAGCTCAGCGCCGCCTACAGCCCGCCGTCCGGGACCTTCCTCTGGTCCCGGCATTACCCCCTGGCGCTGCAGAACATGTGGCGCCCCGGCCAGCCCGGGAACATCCTCGCCGGCGCGGTCATGGCGTTCGAGTCCGACCAGAACATGACCATGGACGGCGTGGCCGGCCCCGCTGTCTGGAGCGCACTGCTGCACGCGGCGGCCCGGGGCCGGGACAACAGGCACGGCTACACCTACGCGTACGTGAGCGAGGGGAGCCCGGAGACGATCACCATCTGGCATAACGGCCGGAAGGTGCTGCACACGCTGGTCAACACCGGGATCCCGGGCCGGCCGACCGTCACCGGGACCTTTCCCGTGTATCTGCGCTACTACTCCCAGATCATGAAGGGGACCAACCCGGACGGCAGCAAGTACGCCGACCCGGTCTCGTTCGTGTCGTACTTCAACGGCAGCGATGCCGTGCACTACTACCCGCGCGGCTCGTACGGCTGGCCGCAGAGCCTGGGCTGCGTCGAGCTGCCCTACACCCCGGCCGAGCAGGCCTGGCCGTTCCTCACCTACGGAACCCTCGTCACGGTCGCCGCGTAAAATCGCAGCGGATGCGCCAGCGGCGGGCAATTACCGTGGGGTCGATCATCGGCGTATGCAGACGGCAGCGGGGCTCCGGGGGCGAAGCCCCCCGGTCTGGGGGTCCGGGGGTTACCCCCCGGGCTAACACCTTTAGCATCGGGACACGGGTGACGCGTACCGATGCGCGCTGACCCGCGTCAGCATGCCAACGACAGGAGTCAGCCGTGCCAGCCGACAAGCTTCAGATCACCCTCGCCGGCCGCGAGCACGTGGTGGAAGCCGGCGCGACGGCGGGCCACGCGCTGTCGCAGGAGATCCGCAACGGAGCCTCCCCGGCCCACGCCGTGATCGCGGCCCGGGTCAACGGCGAGCTGCGCGACCTGGCCCGCCCGCTGGCCGACGGTGACGCGGTGGAGCCCGTGAGCATCGACAGCCCCGACGGGCTGGCGATCATGCGGCACTCCACCGCGCACGTGCTCGCCCAGGCGGTCCAGGACCTGTATCCCGGCGCCAAGCTGGGGATCGGTCCCCCGATCGAGAACGGCTTCTACTACGACTTCGACGTGCCAGCCGCGTTCGGGCCCGAGGATCTCAAGGCCATCGAGCAGAAGATGCGCCAGCTGGTGAAGCAGGGCCAGCTGTTCGCGCGGCGCCCGGTCACCGACGCCGAGGCGCGAGCGGAGCTGGCCCGCGAGCCCTACAAGCTGGAGCTGATCGGGCTCAAGGGCGGCGTCGCGCCCGGCGCCGGGATCTCGCCCACCGAGGTGAGCACCGAGGAGCAGGTGGAGGTGGGCGGCGGCGAGCTGACCATCTACGACAACCTCGACCCGGCCACCGGCGAGCGGGTCTGGCGGGACCTGTGCCGCGGCCCGCACCTGCCGAGCACCCGGCAGATCCCCGCGTTCAAGCTCATGCGCAGCGGCGGGGCGTACTGGCGCGGGAGCGAGAAGAACCCGCAGCTGCAGCGGATCTACGGCACCGCCTGGCCGTCGCGCGAGGCGCAGGACGAGTACCTGGCGCTGCTGGCCGAGGCCGAGCGGCGGGACCACAGGAAGCTCGGCGCCGAGCTGGACCTGTTCTCGTTCCCGACCGAGATCGGCAGCGGGCTCCCGGTGTTCCACCCCAAGGGCGGGGTGATCAGGAAGGTCATGGAGGACTACTCGCGGCTGCGGCACGCCGCCGCCGGCTACGAGTTCGTCAACACGCCGCACCTCACCAAGTCGACCCTGTTCGAGACCTCTGGCCACCTGCAGTGGTACGCCGAGAGCATGTACCCGCCGATGGAGCTGGAGGGCGCGAAGTACTACCCGAAGCCGATGAACTGCCCGATGCACATCCTGATCTTCAAGGCCCGGGGCCGGTCCTACCGCGAGCTGCCGTTGCGGCTGTTCGAGTTCGGCACCGTGTACCGGTTCGAGAAGTCCGGCGTCGTGCACGGCCTGACCCGGGCGCGCGGCTTCACCCAGGACGACGCGCACATCTTCTGCACCGAGGAGCAGCTCGCCGGCGAGCTGGCCTCGCTGCTCGACTTCGTGGTCGGCCTGCTGCGCGATTTCGGGCTGACCGAGTTCGAGGCCGAGCTTTCCACCCGGCCGGACAAGTACGTCGGCGAGCCGGCGGAGTGGGACCGGGCCGAGGCGGCGCTGAAGCACGCGCTGGACGCGTCCGGCCTCGCCTATGTCATCGCCGAGGGCGAGGGCGCGTTCTACGCGCCCAAGATCGACGTGCACGTCCGGGACGCGATTGGCCGCCGCTGGCAGCTGTCCACCCTGCAGGTCGACTTCCAGCTCCCGGGCCGGTTCGAGATGGAGTATCAGGCGGCCGACGGTACCCGGCACCGCCCGTACATGATCCACCGCGCGCTGTTCGGCTCGATCGAGCGGTTCTTCGGGATCCTGGTCGAGCACTACGCCGGCGCGTTCCCGCCGTGGCTCGCACCGGTCCAGGTGACCGGGATCCCGATCGCCGACGCGCACCTGCCGTACCTGGAGGAGGTCGCGGCCCAGCTGCGCGAGCGGGGCATCAGGGCCGAGGTCGACGCCGGCGACGACCGGATGCAGAAGAAGATCAGGCACGCGCAGCGGCAGAAGGTGCCCTACATGCTGCTGGCCGGGGACGACGACATCGCCGCGGGGGCGGTCTCGTTCCGCTACCGCAGCGGCGAGCAGAAGAACGGCGTCCCGGTCGCGGACGCTGTCGACGAGATCGTCACCGCCGTCGCCGAGCGCCGCCAGTGAAGGGGGAAGGGGAGGCGGGCGGGGGCGCGGATCTGATGGCACAGCAGGATCAGGACAGCGGCCCTCCCCGGGATGCCCCGCAGGACGGGGCCGGGATCCCGGACGGGTTCCAGCGGCTGTGGATGCCGCACCGGATGGCCTACATCAAGGGCCAGGGCAAGCCGGTCGGCACCGACAGCGGCGACGGCTGCCCGTTCTGCCGGATTCCGACGCTGACCGACGCCGAGGGGCTGATCGTAGCCCGCGGCATCCTGGTCTACACGGTGCTCAACCTGTACCCGTACAACGCCGGGCACCTTATGATCTGCCCGTACCGGCACGTCGCCGACTACACCGAGCTCGACCTGCCGGAGACGGCGGAACTCGGCCGCCACACCAAGCTCGCCATGACCGCGCTGCGGGCCGCGTCGGGCGCCCAGGGCTTCAACATCGGCATGAACCTGGGAGCGGTGGCCGGGGCGGGAATCGCCGCGCACCTGCACCAGCATGTCGTGCCGCGCTGGGGCGGCGACACCAACTTCATGCCGGTCGTCGGGCAGACGCGGGTGCTGCCGCAGCTGCTTGCGGACACGCGCACCCTCCTGGCGCAGGCCTGGCCCGACCCCTGACCACAGCGGCGGTCAGCGGCCCGGCTGCGGCCGGAGGGCCTCAGGAGCGCCCCGCAGGCCCGCCAGTGAACACCGCGCGGGCTCAGCCTGACTTGGCGGCGGTCACCACCTTGTCGGCCAGGTGCGACGGCAGCGGCTCGTAGCGCAGGTAGGAGCGGGTGAACGAGCCGGTGCCCTGGGACATCGACCGCAGGTCGATCGCGTAGCGGGTGATCTCGAGTTCCGGAATCTCCGCCTTGACCAGGGTCCGGCCGCCCGGGACCGGCTCGGTGCCCAGCACCCGGCCGCGGCGCGCGGACAGGTCGGACATCACCGCGCCCACGTAGCTGTCCGGGATGAGCACGGACACCTCGTCGACGGGCTCGAGCAGCAGCACGCCCGCCTTCTCCGCCGCGTCCTTCAGGCCGGCCCGGCCCGCCTTCTGGAAGGCCATGTCGGACGAGTCCACCGAGTGAGCCTTGCCGTCGAACAGCGTGACCCGGATGTCGACCATCGGGTAGCCCGCCAGCACGCCCTGCTCCATCTGGGCCCGGACTCCCTTTTCCACCGACGGGATGAACTGCCTCGGCACCACGCCGCCGACGATCTTGTCGACGAACTCGAGCCCCCCGCCCGACGGCAGCGGCTCGACCTCGAGGTGGGCGATCCCGAACTCGCCGTGCCCCCCGGTCTGCTTGACGTTGCGGCCCAGGCCCTGCGCCTTGCCCGCGACCGTCTCCCGCAGCGGGACCCGCAGCTCGGCGGTCTCGACCGCGACGCCGTAACGGCTGGACAGCCGGTCGAGCAGCAGGTCGACGTGGGCCTCGCCCATGGTCCAGAGCACCAGCTGGCGGGTCTCGGAGTTCATCTCCAGCCGAAGCGTCGGGTCCTCGGCCACCAGCCTGGCCAGCGCCTGCGACATCTTGTCCTCGTCCGCCTTGGACTTCGCGGTGATCGCCACGGGCAGCAGCGGCTCCGGGTTGGCCCACGCCTCTACCAGGAGCGGGCGCTCCTTGTCCGAGAGCGTGTCGCCGGTTTCCGCGCTGGCCAGCTTCGCGACCGCGCAGATGTCCCCGGCCAGGCACGCTGCGATCGTGCGCTGCTGCTTGCCGAGCGGCGAGGTGAGCGCGCCCACGCGCTCGTCCTGGTCGTGGTCGGCGTGGCCGCGGTCCGCCCGGCCGTGACCGGACACGTGCACGCCGGCGTCGGGCCGCAGCGTGCCGGAGAAGACCCGCACCAGGCTGATCCGGCCCACGTACGGGTCAGAGGTGGTCTTCACGACCTCGGCGAGCAGCGGGCCATTCGGGTCACCCGACAGGCCGCTGACCGGCTTCCCGTCGGGCGTGGTCACGGGCGGCAGCGGACGCTCCCGCGGGGCCGGGAACGCCTGCGTCATGACCTCGAGCAGTTCCTCCATGCCGATGCCGTGCGCGGTCGCCGCGGCCAGGACCGGGTAGAAGCTGCCGCGCGCCACGGCCTTCTCCAGGTCCTCGATCAGCACCTTGGCGTCGATGTCCTCGCCGGACAGGTACCTGTCCATGAGGCTCTCATCCTCGCTCTCCTGGATGATCGCCTCGATCAGCGCGCTGCGGGCCTCCTCCATCCGGGCCGTGTCCGCCGGCTCCGGGTCGCGTTCGGCGCGGGAGCCGCCCGAGTAGTCGAAGAAGTGCTGGGAGAGCAGCCCGATCAGCCCGCGGACGGAGCCCTGGCCGTCGGTGACCGGCAGGTACAGCGGGGCGACCGAGTCGCCGAACGCCTCACGGCACGCGGCGAGCGCGTCGCCGAAGTCCCCCCGCTGGTGGTCGATCTTGGTGATGACGACGGCGCGCGGCGTGCCGACCGCGGCGCACTCCTCCCACAGCATCCGGGTCAGGCCGTCCACGCCCTCGGCGGCCGAGACCGCGAACAGCGCCGCGTCGGCGGCCCGCAGGCCGGCCCGCAGGTCGCCGGTGAAGTCGGCGTAGCCCGGGGTGTCGAGCAGGTTGACCTTGATCCCGTTGTGCGTTATCGGCGCCAGGGTCAGGTTGACCGACCGCTGCTGCCTGACCTCGACCTCGTCGAAGTCGCTGACGGTCGTGCCGTCCTCGACCCGGCCCGGCCGCTGGATCGTTCCCGTGGCGACCAGCAGGGCCTCGACCAGGGTCGTCTTGCCTGCACCCGAGTGGCCGACGAGCACGACGTTCCGCACGCCGTCGGGCTGACCGGCCGCGGGTGCCCTGCCTGCGGCTCCCGATGTGCCCGTCTTCTCCGCCATCCGATCGCCTCCTGTTAGCTTCGTTCGGCTGCTGCACGACCAGCCTTTACCTGCTGGTTCCGGATCACAAGCCCCCCGCATGAATCGGCCGGTACCCTCATCATGCCCGCTGACGATATCCGCGAAGGCCATGGCGCCGCCGACAGGCCGGCGTCGGCGGCGAGCGCGATAACTCGCCAGTAAGATCGGACGGCCATGCTCAAAGTGCTGACTCCCGCCATCGACCGGGTGCTGGGGCCGGTCACCAGCGTCCTGGCCCGCACCCCGGTCACCCCGAACACGCTCACGATCATCGGGACCCTCGGGGTGTCGGCCGGTGCGCTCGCGCTGTTCCCGACCGGCCACCTGTTCATCGGGACCCTGGTCTGCACGCTGTTCGTTATGGCCGACATGCTCGACGGGGCCCTGGCGCGGGTCAAGGGCACGAGCGGGGTCTTCGGGGCATTCCTCGACTCCACCCTGGACCGGATCGCCGACGCGTCGGTCTTCGCCGGGCTCGCGGCCTGGTTCGTGCTGGGCGGGCACAGCAGGCTGATGGCCGGGGTGGCGTTGTTCTGCCTCGTGGCCGGGATGCTGGTGTCCTACGCCAAGGCGCGCGCCGAGGGCCTGGGGCTGCGCTGCGACGTGGGCCTGGCCGAGCGAGGCGAGCGGCTGCTCATCGCGCTGGTCGCCGCGGGGCTGTGGGGACTCGGTGTGCCGTACATCCTTCCCGCTGGGCTGTGGCTGCTGGCGGCGGCGAGCACGTTCACGTTCGGGCAGCGCGTTCTCGCCGTGCACCGGTCGGCGACGCACCAGGGGGCACAGCAGGGGACGGCCAGGGGAGAAAGCTGATGCCCGGACTGAAAGAACGGCTGAAAGACGCGGGCTACGCCCTCGGCTGGTCCGTGGTCTGCCGGCTGCCCGAGTCCTGGGCCCGGCAGGCGTTCCGGTCGGTAGCCGATATCGCGTGGCGGCGCCAGGGCCCGCAGGTCCAGGTCCTGGAGGCTAACCTGCGCCGGGTTCTCGGCGCGGACGCCACCGGCGCCGAGCTGCGAGCGCTGTCGCGCGAGTCGATGCATTCCTACGCCCGGTACTGGCTCGAGGTCTTCCGGCTGCCGGTGACCCCGCTGGAGCGGCTGACCGGGCAGACCGTCGCCTCCGGGCACGTCTTCGAGGCGCTCGAGGTCCTCGCGGCCGGCCGCGGGGTCATCTTCGCGCTGCCGCACTCGGGGAACTGGGACCAGGCCGGGGCTTGGATCGTCGCTCAGGGGGCAGGTTCCCTTACCACGGTGATGGAACGGCTGAAGCCCGAGTCGCTCTACGACAAGTTCGTCGCGTTCCGCGAGGGGCTCGGCATGGAGGTGCTGCCGGCCAGCGGGGGAGCGAGCCGGTTCGGGATACTGGCGCAGCGGCTGCGCGCGGGCAAGCTTGTCTGCCTGGTCTCCGACCGGGACGTCACCGGCTCGGGCATCGAGGTGGAGTACTTCGGCGAGAAGGCGCGGATGATGGGCGGCTCGGCCGCGCTGGCGGTGGAAACCGGAGCGGCACTCTATCCCGCGATGCTGTGGTATGAGGGTGATTGCTGGGCGATCCACGTCAGCCAGGAGATCCCCGTGCCAGCGGAAGGGGACAGGAAGCAGAAGGTGGCTCTGATGACCCAGGAGCTCGCGCGCCGCTTCGAGGCCGGCATCAGGAAGCACCCGGCCGACTGGCACATGCTGCAGCGGGTGTTCGTCGCCGACCTGGACCCGGCGCGGCTGGCCCGGTCGCTGGCCGCCGCCGAAGACGCGGCCCAGGCCGCGGACGGGCGTGAGGTGGCGGGTGCCTCAGGGGGAGAGGGGGGGTCAGGGGAGGTGGTGGGCGGGTGAAAGTAGGTCTCGTCTGCCCGTACACCTGGGATGTGCCGGGCGGCGTCCAGGAGCACATCAGGGGACTGGCCGAGGCGCTGATCGACCTCGGTCACCAGGTCTCGGTGATCTCGCCCGCGGACGACGACACGCCGCTGCCCGACTACGTGGTCCCGGCCGGTCGCGCGGTGCCGGTGCCCTACAACGGGTCGGTCGCCAGGCTGGCGTTCGGTTTCCTGTCCGCCAGCCGGGTCCGCCGCTGGCTCAAGGACGGGGGCTTCGACGTCCTGCACGTGCACGAGCCGGCCGCGCCGAGCCTGTCCCTCCTGGCCTGCTGGGTGGCTGACGGGCCCATCGTCGCCACGGTGCACACCGCGATCCCCCGCTCGCGCGCTATGCACGCCGCCGAGGGCATCCTGCAGTCCGCGCTGGAGAAGATCAGCGGCCGGATCGCCGTGTCCGAGGCGGCGCGCACGACCCTGGTCGAGCACTTCGGCGGCGATGCGGTCCTGATCCCCAACGGCGTCCCGGTGCGGAAGTTCGAGAAGGCCGACCCGCTGCCCGGCTGGCCGGGGTCTGGCGGTGCGCTCGGCTTCCTCGGCCGGATCGATGAGCCGCGCAAGGGGCTCACGGTGATGCTGAGCGCCTTCGAGATCCTCGGCGAGCAGCGCCCGGGCGCGCGGCTGCTTATCGCGGGCCCGGGAGACGCCGAGGAGGCGCTGGCCAGGCTCCCGGCCTCGCTGAGGCCCCGGGTGACCGTGCTCGGCCAGGTGAGCGAGGAGGACAAGATCCGCGTCTACCACTCGGTGGACGTGTTCTGCGCGCCCAACACCGGCGGCGAGAGCTTCGGCTACGTCCTGGCCGAGGCGATGTCCGCCGGCGCCCCGATCGTGGCCAGCGACCTGGACGCGTTCCGCCGGGTGCTGCGCGGCGGGCGCGCAGGCGAGCTGTTCGCGACGGGCAGCCCCGCCGAGCTGGCCGCGGCGGCCGGGCGGCTGCTTGATCACCCCGAGCTGCGCGCTGACCTGTCGGCGGCCGCCTCGGCGGCGGTGCGTGACTACGACTGGCCGGTGGTGGCCAGGGACGTGGTGCGCGTCTACGAGGCCGTGGTGCCCGGGGTCGGCCGCGTGGCCGTGGCCCCGTGACGCGCGGCCGGTTAGCCACGCGGGGAGGAGGTGCCGCTGATGATCACCACGATTCTGGTCGTGGCCGCGGTCGCGATCCTGGGCGTGTACGTGTCGTGGCGCGCGGGCAGGCTGGACCGGCTGCACAACAGGCTCGACGCGGCCCGCGCGGCCCTGGACGCCGCCCTGGTGCGGCGCAGCTCGGTCGCGCTCGAGTTCGCCTCCTCAGGACTGCTCGACCCGGCCACCAGCCTGCTGCTGGCCGGCGCGGCGCATGACGCGAGATCGGCGCAGAACGGCCAGGAGCTGCCGCAGAGCGACCTGACCCGGGCGCTGCGCGCGGTCTTCGGCCAGCCCGGCTTCCGCTCCACGCTGAACGGCCGGGACGGCGCCGAGGAGCTGCTCGCCGAGCTCGAGGGAGCGGCGCACCAGGTGTTCCTCGCCCGGAAGTTCTACAACGACGCGGTCGCGACCACCCGGGCCGCCCGCCGGCGCCCCCTGGCCCGGGTGCTGCGCCTCGCCGGGAGCGCGCCGCTGCCGGACTTCTTCGAGATCGAGGACTCCCTGGTCGGCAACGGCGAGGCCAGCCAGGGCGCCGACATGCCCCACCTGACGGGATAACACCGCTCGCCGCCTCTTGCTGCCGCAGGAGGAGCCTCGCGTCGCGCTGCTGGCGGGGCAGACGTGGCCGGTGTGACGCCCGTGCCGAGCGCCCCGGTCAGCCGACGCTTCGGCTTCATTATCGTGGTTGATTGATGGTCGCATTCGACATGAATCGACCACGATCATGAAATGCCGGGTTTCGGAGCGGTCCGTAAACCAGGTCAAGCTGAGCCGCAAACGAGTAACGGTCACGGACCGGACAGTCTCGGCGCCGCGGCAGGACTATGTGAGACGGGTGTGACGCATGTGGGGTCCGGCGGCCTGTCGCAGTGCCGGGCCGCCTATCCGCCTGCCACCACCAGGCCCGCCCGCCGGGCGGGCCGGCCTCGTATCCGGCATATGAGCGGCGACGCCATCAGCTCGGGCCTTGCGGGCCAGGCGAGCCGCCGCCGTTATCGCTATTACTGAACGAAGATGTCCACCGAGGGGCGCAGGCCGGCGCAGACCTTCAGGACCTCGTGGATCGGGTGGGCCTCGAAAGCCTGGAACGGGGTGGTGTCGACCGGCTCCTCCGCGTCGATGGCCGGCCACGCCTGCTGGGTGAGCAGGTAGTCGAACCGCGGCGCCCACTTGCGCGAGCCCAGCCGGGCCGTGATCGAGCAGTTGTCGACCATGTAGGCGACGCCCCGGGCGTGCATGTACGGGTTCAGCGAGTCCACGGCCTCGATGACCGACTCGTTCGCGATCTCCGAATACGGGTGCCCGTGCTGGATGAGCACGTCGACCTGGGCCATCATCACGCCGCAGAACACGCCCGCGGTGAACGGGTCCAGCGGGATCTCCTCCTCGATCCGGTCGGCCCGCACCTTCTGCCCGACCAGCCACATCTGCGACTGGTCGATCGTGCTCATCGGCCGGTGCTCCAGCCGCTCGCCGGCCAGCACGACGCTGCGGATCTCGTTGCCCGAGCGCACCTCGTCGTAGATCTCCTCGATCAGCTCGACGCCGACCGGGTAGGCCACCGAGTACGCCTCCGCGAAGATCTCGCGGCCCTCCGGGTCCAGCCGCCGGTAGACCCCGTCCAGGCCGTGTTTGGAGATGGTCTTCGAGATCGGGCCGGTCACCGACTCCGCGGAGTGCCGGAACGCGTCCTCGTCGGTCATGCCCAGGTCGCGGTAGCGGCGGTAGAGGCTCTCCACGATGCCGTGCACGGCGCCGAGCAGGATCGCCCGCTCGCCGGAGATGTCCGACAGGTACTCCGACTGGAGCGTGGTCTGGAACGTGTACGGCGCGCCGAGCGCCACCGACCAGGCCAGGGCCCGGTCGGTGGCCTTGCCGGTCACGTCCTGGTGCACGGCGAAGCTCGCGTTGATCCCGGCGCCGTTGACCTCTGCGCCCTGCAGGTACAGCGCCCGGACCGAGGCGCCCATGCCCTTCGGGCACACCGCGATGACGTCCACGTCGGCGGGGAACGCCTCGCCGTTCTGGTTCAGGTAGCCGAGCAGGAAGCCGTGCGACAGGCCGAGCGTGGTCCCCGGCCGCAGGGCCGCGAACACGTCGGAGTAGAGCTTCGCCATGGCCGCGTCGGAGACCAGCAGGATCACCATGTCGGAGTCGCGGATGACCTCGAACATCTCGCCGAGCGTGCCGTCGGACTCGGTGAACCCGCTGGCGCGCGCCTCGTCGGCCGATGCGCTGCCCTTGCGGAGCCCGACGACCACCTTGACGGCCCTGGACCCGGCGGAGTGGGCCAGCGAGTCCCTGAGGTTCTGCGCCTGGGCGCTGCCCTGCGGCCCCCAGCCGATCACGCCGATCTGCCGGACGCCCTCCAGCGCGCGCGGCAGCAGCCCGAACAGGTGCCGCCCGCCGCGCACGATCGCCTCGCGGCGGTCGGCGACGGTGATGTATTCCTTCTCGAAGATGGACGTCTCAAAGTCCAGACCCTGCTGCGACACGGATCCTTCTCTCGTCTGCGGAGTAATGCCCAGGAAGTGACAGCTACGGTATCGCGTGCGCAGGTCAGCCCGCGGGTGCGGGCGCGGCACCGGCGGCATCCGACCGCTTACCATGGGAGGCATCATCGATGGGCAATGATCGAGTGAGGTTCCCCGTGTCAGTCGCCAGTTCGCAGAGTTCGGCCCGTCCGGCCAGCCCCGCCGCCGAGACCGGGACGCGGCGGGTGAAGCGGGGCATGGCGGACATGCTCAAGGGCGGGGTGATCATGGATGTGGTCACGCCGGAGCAGGCCAGGATCGCCGAGGATGCCGGGGCGGTGGCGGTGATGGCGCTGGAGCGGGTGCCGGCCGATATCCGGGCGCAGGGCGGGGTGGCCCGGATGAGCGACCCGGACATGATCGACTCGATCATCGCGGCGGTGTCGGTGCCGGTGATGGCCAAATGCCGGATCGGGCATTTCGCTGAGGCGCAGGTGCTGCAGGCGATCGGTGTCGATTACATCGACGAGTCGGAGGTGCTGACCCCCGCCGATGAGGCGCATCACGTAGACAAGTGGGACTTCACGGTGCCGTTCGTGTGCGGCGCGACCAACTTGGGGGAGGCGCTGCGGCGCATAGCCGAGGGCGCGGCGATGATCCGGTCCAAGGGCGAGGCGGGGACGGGGAACGTGGTGGAGGCGACCCGGCACATGCGCGGCATCCGCGCCGGGATCCGCCGGCTGTCGACGCTATCGGCCGACGAGCTGTTCAGCGCCGCGAAGGAGCTGCAGGCGCCCTACGAGCTGGTCGCCGAGGTGGCGGCCGCGGGCAAGCTGCCGGTGGTGTTGTTCACCGCGGGCGGGATCGCGACGCCGGCGGACGCGGCGATGATGATGCAGCTGGGCGCGGACGGGGTGTTCGTGGGGTCGGGGATCTTCAAGTCCGGGGATCCGGCCGCCCGGGCCGCCGCGATCGTGAAGGCGACCACCTTCCACGACGACCCGGACGTGATCGCCAAGGTGTCCCGCGGCCTGGGCGAGGCCATGGCCGGGATCAGCCTGGATGCCCTGCCGCCCGGGCAGCGCTAC